>NZ_JBHVVM010000013.1:89010-215215 GCF_042883525.1 Streptomyces sp. NPDC058195 | reverse complement strand
AGATCAACACCCGCAAGGGCTGAACCCGGGGGACACACGGCACGGGGCCGTACGGTGCACACGCACCGTACGGCCCCGCACCCGTTCCCACGGCCGTGTCACCCACGGCTCCGTACAGCGGAAGCGCGGTAAAAGCACGGCAAAACGCGCACGTCAAGCAGGCTGTAGGACCTCCTGAGCGATCTTTTTCGGACTTTCCTGCCACCCGGGCCTTCCTGGCCCAGGGAAGCCTCCTCGCCAGCCCTATGCTCTACACGTCTGTAGAGAACGGGAGCCGTCGTCGGTGTTCCCGGACTCCCCCGTACGCACATAAGGGAGTGGACGCCTCCATGGTGTTCAAACGACTGCTCGGCTCGCTCGGTGTGGGCGGACCCACCGTCGACACCGTCCTCACCACCGGAGCGGCCGCTCCGGGCGGCCCGCTGTCCGGCGAGGTCCGGCTCAAGGGCGGGAACGCCGACTTCGACATCGCGCACATCACGCTGGAACTCGTCGCCCGGGTGGAGGCCGAACACGCCGAGGGCGAGGACGAACACGTCGTGGCCTTCGAGCGCTTCACCGTCGGCGGCGGCTTCCGGCTGGCCGGGGGCGAACAGCTGGACGTGCCGTTCACGGTGATGCTGCCGTGGGAGACACCGGTCACCGAGCTGTACGGACAGGGCCTGGGCATCGTGCTCGGCGTCCGTACGGAGCTCGCGGTCGCCGGGGCCAGGGACAAGGGCGATCTCGACCCGCTCGTGGTCGGACCGCTGCCCGTGCAGGAGGCGATCCTCGAAGCGTTCGGACGGCTCGGCTTCGGCTTCAAGTCCGCGGACCTGGAGTACGGCCGGATCGGCGGCACCGGTCAGCAGCTCCCCTTCTACCAGGAGATCGAGCTGTCCCCGTCGCCGCAGTACGCGTACGCGTTCAAGGAGATCGAGGTGACCTTCCTGGCCACCGCGGGCGGCATGGAAGTGGTCCTGGAGGCCGACCGGCGCGGCGGGCACGACGCGCTCACCCGGTTCACCGTCGCGCACGACGGCATCCACCACCAGGACTGGCCGGAGCTCGTCGACGGCTGGCTCCGGCAGCTGGCCGAGCACCACGCGGTGTACGCGGAGGGCTCCGCGTACGGCCACGGTGAGCCGTACGCCGGCCACCACGGCCACCACGACGACGGCCACCGCTCCGGTCCGGGCCTGGGCACCGCCGTCGCGGTGGGCGCGGCCGGACTCGCGGTCGGCGTCGTCGGCGGCATGGTCGCCGCCGAAGTCGTCGACGAGGTCGGGGACTTCTTCGAGGGCGACGACGATGACGAGGGCGGTGACGACTGATGTTCGGCATCAGCGAGCTCGCTGTCATCCTGATCGTGGTGATCCTTCTGCTCGGCGCCAGGAAACTCCCCGAACTGGCCCGTTCCGCGGGGAAGTCGGCCCGCATCCTCAAGGCCGAGGCGAAGGCGATGAAGGAGCCCCCGGGCCCCGGGACACAACCGGGGGCGCCCCGGGTCATCCCCGGCGAGACCGTCGCCCGGCACGACACCACCGGGGCCCGTCAGGAGCCGTGACCGGCCACGCTCCCGGGGGCGTACACCCAGCTGAGCCCGGCGGCGACCGGACGGTGGTCGCTGCCGGTGGCGGGGAGGGTCCAGGCCGCGACGGGAGCGAGGCCCCGGGTGAGGATGTGGTCGAGGCGGACCAGCGGGAAGGCCGCGGGCCAGCTGAATCCGAAGCCGCCGCCCGCCCCGTCGCCGACCGGCGCCAGCCGGGACATCAGCGGGGCGAGCCCGCGGTCGTCGGTGGTGCCGTTGAGGTCGCCCAGCAGGAGGACCTTGCGCTGCGGTTCCTCGTCGAGGGCCCGGACGAGCGCGGGGACGGTCCCGTCCCGGCGGGCGGTGGCGAAGCCGTACGCGCCGACGCGGACCGAGGGCAGGTGGACCACGTAGACGGCGAGCGGGCCGTTCGGTCCCCGGACCAGGGCGCGCAGGGAACGGCTCCAGCCGGGGTCGATGGTGACGCGCCGGACCTCGGTGAGCGGGTACCGGCTCCACAGGGCGACGGTCCCGATGTGCGCGGAGTACGGGAGCCTGCCCTCCAGCGCCTTCCGGTACGCGGGCAGGGTGTCGTCGGTGACCTCCTCCAGGGCCACCAGGCCGGGGTCGGCGGCGAGCAGGGTCCGGGCGGTCGCGGCGGGGTCGGGGTTGGCGGCGCTGACGTTGTGGGTGACGACGGTCAGATCCGGCTCGGCCTCACCGTGAGCGCCGAGGAACAGGGGCGCGAACACGACGCACCACACGGCGCCGGTCAGAAGGGCGGCGACGACGGCCGCGACGGACCGGCGGACCAGGGCGGCCGGCAGCAGCACCGCCGCGGCGAGGCCGGTCCAGGGCAGCACGGTCTCCAGCAGGCCGCCCGGGTTGCCCGGCACGTCGGGCACGAGCGCGTGCCCGAGCAGCAGGCACCCGGGCACCGCCGCGAGGACGCACAGGAGCAGGTCCCCGCGCCGGAGGCGGCGCTCGCGCCAGACGTCGCGCACACGGCCCACGTGCCAAAGGCGGCGGCCTGGTCCGGCCGGAGCGGACGGTTCTGCGACGGGGTCGAAGAAGGCGCCCCCGATGTACGTGTCCGGAAAGAGATCCTCGCGCGGATCGGCCATGTCATGTCCTCGGGAAAAGGGATGGGCAGGTCGGGGGCCGGTCACCCGGCCGCGTTCCGCAGCTGGGCCGGGCAGTCGCCGCCGGGGCTGGTGAGCAGCTCGAAGTGCCACATCTCGTTGGTGTAGACCTGGCACAGCCCGTAGTCGGAGCCATGCTGGATGAGCCAGTCGTCGGCGTCGGTGGGGCCGATGTCGACCGCCTTGCCGGACACGTGCGCCGACTTCCGCGGGGTGTTCACGTACTGCCTCGCCGCCTCGGCGCTCCCGTACTTCTCGATCGCCTCGTCCAGCAGGCGCTGCTGGTGTTCCCCGGAGCGCCAGCCCGAGGTGATCTGGAACACGACGCCGTCCTGGCGGGCGTCCCTGGCGGCCCGCTGCACGGCCTCCAGCAGGCGCTCGTCCAGCCGGCCGACCGCCGGGTACCGGGTGTCGGAGGGAGTGAGCGCGCGGTCCGGCGGGACATCGGCGGACCGGGTGCCGGAGGGTGCGAGCGCGCGGTCCGGCGGGACATCGGTGCCACCGGTACGGTGGTCCGCCGTCGCGGCGGCCGGTGCGGGCGGGGCGTTCCGGGGCGTCGCCGTACCCCAGACCACCGCCAGCACCACCACTGCGGCCGCCGCCGCGCCCGCCCCGACGGCGGTCCGGACGGGGAAGCGGCGCGCGGTCCCGGTGAGGCGGTGCGTGGTGGGGTCGTCGTGCATGGTCGTCGCCTCCGGGCGTTCCGGGCCGTGCGGCGGGGTGCCGCGGGCCGATGCCCTGAGTGAACGGCGGACGGTGTTGCCAGGCCGTTTCGATTTCCCGATACGTTTTCGATATCCCCGTACCGTTTCCATGTACCCGTACCGTTTCCGCGGGGGCGGTACGACGGGCCGGTGGCCGGTCCGGTGAAGCGTGGAGCAGGAGAGACCGTCATGCGGGTGCTGATAGTCGAGGACGAGCTGTATCTCGCGGAGGCGGTGCAGGCAGGGCTGCGGCTCGAAGCCATCGCCTCCGACATCGCCGGTGACGGGGACACCGCCCTGGAACGCCTTGAGGTGAACGAGTACGACATCGTCGTGCTCGACCGCGACATCCCCGGCACGCACGGCGACGACGTGTGCCGGATCATCGTGGAGCGGGGCCTGGGCTGCCGGGTGCTGATGCTGACCGCGGCGGGACTGATCAACGAGAAGGTCGCCGGGTTCGAGATCGGCGCCGACGACTACCTGACGAAACCCTTCGACCTGAAGGAACTGGTCGTACGCCTGCGCTCCCTGGCCCGGCGGCCCAAGGACAGCACACCGCCCGTCCTCGAGTACGCCGGGATCCGGCTGGACCCCTTCCGGCGCGAGGTCTTCCGCGACGGCCGGTTCGTGGCGCTCACCAGGAAGCAGTTCGCGGTCCTGGAGGTCCTCATGACCGCGCGGGGCGGCGTCGTCAGCGCGGAGACCCTGCTGGAACGGGCCTGGGACGAGAACGCCGACCCGTTCACCAACGCGGTCCGCATCATCATGTCCACGCTCCGCAAACGGCTCGGGGAACCCTGGACCATCCACACCGTGCCCGGCGTCGGCTACCGCCTCGCCGAAGCGGCCGCCTCCCTGGGCTCGACGGGGCGCGGGCGGTGACGCGCGCGACGCGCGGCGGGCCGACGCGGAGCGCCGCGGAGGGGCCCGTGCGGTCCCCGCGGCCGCGTCGGCTGACCGCCCGGATGAAGCTCACCCTCACCTACGCGCTGTTCGTCGTCGTCGCCGGGGCGTTCACCCTCATCGTGGTCTACCTGGCGATGCGCTTCGTGCCGTACTACCCGCTGGCCGACGTGAACCCCCAGGCCGCGGCGATCGCCACCCGTCCGGACATCCTCCGCGCCCTGGCCAAGGCGTCCGCCGTCACCCTGCTGCTCCTCGCCCTCGTCGGGCTCGGCGTCGGCTGGCTCATCGCGGGGCGCGTGCTGCGCCCCCTCCAGGACATCACCCGGGCCGCCCGCCGGGCCGCCGGCGGCTCTCTGGACCACCGCGTCGGGCTGACCGGCCCGCGCGACGAGTTCACCGAGCTCTCCGACACCTTCGACGACATGCTGGCCCGCCTCCAGCACTCCTTCGACGCCCAGCAGCGGTTCGCCGCCAACGCCTCGCACGAGCTGCGTACCCCGCTCGCCGTCAGCCGCACCATGCTCGACGTGGCCGTCGCCGACCCCGGCGGACAGGACTACCGCCGTCTGGTCTCCCGGCTCCGCGAGACCAACCAGCGCGGCATCGACATCACCGACGCCCTGCTCCAGCTCGCCGCCCTCGACCACACCCCGCCCGCCGTGGAACCCCTCGACCTCGCCGACACCGCCCTGGGCGCGGTCGGCACCGTACGCGAGGAGGCCCGCACCCGGGGTATCACCCTGCGCACCGACACCCGCCCGGCACCGGTCACCGGCAACGGCGTACTGCTGCGCCAGCTCGTGCTGAACCTGCTCCACAACGCCGTACGCCACAACCTGCCGGCCGACGGCGCCCTCTCGCTGGCCACCGGCCCCGACCCGGCGCGCCCCGGCCACGCCCTGCTGACCGTGACCAACACCGGGCCGCCCCTGTCCGGCACCGTCGACCGCCTCACCGAGCCCTTCCTGCGCGACGGCGGCCGTCTGGCCGAACAGGACCCCACCCGTCGCGGCCACGGCCTCGGCCTGGCGATCGTGGCGGGCATCGTCCGCGCCCACCACGGGGAGCTGGCCCTGACCGCCAACCCCGGCGGCGGCCTCACCGTACGGGTGTCGCTGCCGACGACTGCCTGACGGCGACCAGGGCGTACGTCGCCCTCCTCGGCCAGGAGCTCGCCGCCGGGCGGGGGTACCGCTCGGCCCGGCGGGCGGCTGCCGTTCTCAGCCCGGAGAAGGGGAACGCCTCCCCGCCGCGCGGCCCCGCCAGGCCGCGGCCAGCCCGCCTCAGCTGCCCTCCGCGGCGGGCGGGCGGAACCGGGAGAGGCGCGTCACGGCTCGCCCGGCTCCGTACCGGCCACCGCGCGGACGGCGATGGCCGCGATGTCGTCGTCGAGACGGCCCCGGCTGTAGTGGACCAGATCGGTGTGCAACTGCCCGAGCAGCCGGGACGGGGAGTCCGCGTCCCATTGCTCCGCGTGCTCCACCAGGGGGAAGAACGCGCCCGTCTGGTCGCGGGTCTCGGTGATGCCGTCGGTGTAGAGCAGCAGCTGGTCCCCCGCGGCGAAGGGAACGGTGTCGATGCGGTAGTCCTCCCCCAGCAGTTCACCCATGTTGATGGGGGGTGAGGGGGCTGTGGGGGCGACCTCCCGGACCGTTCCGGCGCGGAGCAGCAGGGGGAGGGGATGTCCGCAGTTCACGATCCTGGCGACGGCCTCCTCGCCGGGGATCTCGACGAGGAGCGCCGTGGCGAAGAGCTCCGTCCGGTCGGTGGGGAGCAGGGCGGCGTAGCGGCTCATGCTGATGTCCAGCCGGTGCGCCAGCCGTGCCAGGTCCGGTTCGTCGTACGCGGCTTCCCGGAAGCAGCTGGCGATCGTGGCGGCCGTGCCGACCGCCGGGAGGCCCTTGCCCCGCACGTCTCCGATGACCAGGCGGACCCCGTGGTCCGTTTCGAGCGCTTCGTAGAAATCGCCGCCCACGCGGGCCTGCGCGGCGGCGGCCAGGTACAGGGCCTCGATCCTCAGTCGGCCGAGGCGGTGCGGCAGGGGGCGCAGCAGGACCGTCTGGGTCGTCTCGGCGACGGAGCGGACCTCGGCGAGGGTGCGTTCCCGTTACTGGCGCACGTAGCTGGCCAGGGCGGCGGCCGCGGTGGAGCCCGCGATCACCGCGAGGGTGAACAGGTACGTGCCCGAGCTGTCGGACAGTTCACCGAACGACACGGCGATCGCCACGTTGATGACGGCCGCGAGCCCCCCGATGGCCACGGTCGCGGCGACCGGCCAGAGCGCGGCGGCGAAGGCCGGGGCGAGCGAGAGGAACCGGCTGAAGTAGTAGCCGCGCGGGGTCATGAGCGCCAGGACGGTGATGACGGCGGTCAGCACCAGAGGCGCCAGAAAGACGAACCTCTCCCCGAAGCTGCCGCCCGCAAGGCGCCGGAATCGGCCTGAAGGATTCACATAAGTAGCGTATATGCCTCATTCGGGACGAAGTCGAAGCAGAGCCGTGCGCGGGTTCCGGCCCGCCTCGGCGACGCGGTACGCGGTGGTCCCGGCCGGCGGCACGTCCGCGTCCCGTTCCAGCGGCTCCGGGGCTGCGCGGTCACGCGCCACGCGTGAGCATTAGAGTGCGATGCGCATGATGGGCGTGTATTTCCCGATGTCGGAGCAACGGGCTCAGCGGCCGTACCGCGCCCTGGAAGGGACCGAAACCGTGCATGGCGAGTACAAGGTGCCCGGCGGCAAGCTCGTCGTCGTGGATCTGGATGTCGAGGACGGTGTGCTGCGCCATGTGCGCGTCGCCGGGGACTTCTTCCTGGAGCCCGACGAGGCGATCCTCGCGATCGACAAGGCCTTGGAGGGGGCTCCCTCGTCGACGGACGCGGCGGGTCTGGCCGCCCGGATCACGGCGGCGCTGCCGGAGTCGGCCGTCATGTTCGGGCTGACCGCGGAGGGCGTCGGCATCGCGGTGCGACGGGCGCTGGCCCACGCGACCGAGTGGAGCGACTACGACTGGCAGTTGGTGCACACGGAACCACAGGCTCCGGCCCTGCACATGGCCCTGGACGAGGTCCTCACCGCCGAGGTGGCCGCCGGGCGGCGGGCTCCCACGCTGCGGGTCTGGGAATGGGCCGCGCCCGCCGTGGTCATCGGCAGCTTCCAGTCCCTGCGCAACGAGGTCGACCCCGAGGGGGCGGCCAAGCACGGGATGACCGTGGTGCGCCGCATCTCCGGTGGCGGGGCCATGTTCGTGGAGCCGATGAGCACCATCACGTACTCCCTGTCCGTGCCGGAGTCGCTGGTCTCGGGCCTCTCCTTCGCCGACAGCTACGCCTACCTCGACGACTGGGTGCTCGGCGCGCTCGGCGACATGGGCATCAAGGCCTGGTACCAGCCCCTCAACGACATCGCCACCGACGCCGGGAAGATCGCCGGTGCCGCCCAGAAGCGCATGGTCGGCCCCGAGGGCGGCCCCGGAGCCGTGCTGCACCACGTGACGATGTCGTACGACATCGACGCCGACAAGATGCTCGAAGTCCTGCGCATCGGCAAGGAGAAGCTCTCCGACAAGGGCACCAGGAGCGCCAAGAAGCGCGTCGACCCGCTCCGCCGCCAGACCGGCCTCGCCCGGGAGCAGGTGATCGAGAACATGATCACCTCCTTCCGCAACCGCTACGGGCTGGCCACCGGCGAGGTGACGGCGGAGGAGATGGCCCAGGCCGAGACGCTGGTGCGGACCAAGTTCGCCACCGACGACTGGATCGCCCGGGTGCCGTGAGGAGCCCCGCGGGGCAGCCGGTCCAGGGGTGTCCGACCAGATGGGTGCGGGAGAGGGAGCGGGGTCCGGTGCGTGCGTGCGCGAGGCGCCGGAGCGCCCTGCTGGCGGAGCCACGTGGGCGCGGCGGCCCTGCCGCGCGTGCCGCGCCCGGCCCTCGCCCAGGACACCGGCCTGCGCGCCGAGGCCATGCAGCGCGCGTGCCGCACCCCCGCGACGCCGCAGGCAGGCGCCCCGCACCCGCTGGGCATCAGGGCGGCGTGGCCGGGAGTTCCTGTTCGGTCCAGATGATCTTGCCGTCGGGGGTGTAGCGGGTGCCCCAGCGCCGGGTGAGCTGGGCCACGAGGAAGAGGCCACGGCCGCCCTCGTCCGTGGTGCGGGCGTGCCTGAGCCGGGGTGAGGTGCTGCTGGTGTCGGAGACCTCGCAGGTCAGGACGGACTGGCGCAGCAGACGGAGCCGGATCGGGCCGGTGGCGTAGCGCACCGCGTTGGTGACGAGCTCGCTGACGATCAGCTCGGTGGTCATCGCCAGTTCCTCCAGGTCCCAGGCGCTCAGCTGCCGGGCGGCCTCGGCGCGGGCCCCGGCGACGGCGGCCGGGTCGGTGGGGATCTCCCACGACGCCACGTGGTCGGGGCTCAGTTCATGGGTACGGGCGAGGAGCAGGGCGACGTCGTCGGGCTGCGGGACCGGGACGAGCTGTTCCACGACCGTCGCGCAGAGGGCGTCGAGGGAGAGGCCGCGCTGGGCGAGGGCGCCGCCGAGGCGGGACATGCCCAGGTCGGCGTCCCGGTCGCGGCCCTCGATGAGCCCGTCGGTGTAGAGACCGATCAGACTGCCCTCAGGGAGGGTGATCCGGGCCGTCTCGAAGGGCATCGTGCCCAGGCCGAGCGGGGGCCCGGCGGGCAGTTCGGGGAAGCTGACCCGCCCGTCCGGGGCCACGACCACGGGCGGCGGGTGACCGGCCCGTGCCATGGTGCACCACTGGGTGACCGGGTCGTACACCGCGTACAGGCAGCTGGCGCCGAGCACCGGGGTACCACCCCGCCCGTCGCCCTCGGCTTCCTCGTCGCTGAGGCGGAGCACCAGGTCGTCGAGGTGGGCGAGGAGCTCGTCGGGCGGCAGGTCCATGTCGGCGAGGGTGTGCACGGCGGTGCGGAGGCGGCCCATGGTGGCGGCGGCGCCGATGCCGTGGCCGACGACGTCGCCGACGACCAGGGCGACCCGGGCGCCGGACAGCGGGATCACGTCGAACCAGTCGCCCCCGACGCCGTCCTTGGCATCCGCCGGAAGGTAGGAGGAGGCCACGTCCAGGGCCGTCCCGCCGCGCAGGGTGTGCGGGAGCAGGCTGCGCTGGAGGGTCAGCGCGGAGTGGTGCTCCTGGGTGTAGCGGCGGGCGTTGTCCACGCACACGGCGGCCCGCGCCACCATCTCGCGGGCCGGGAGCACGTCGTCCGGTTCGAAGGAGGCGGGGTTCGTGGACCGGATGAAGGTGGTCAGCCCGAGGACGGTGTCCCGGGCCCGCATCGGTACGCAGATCAGGGAGTGGAGTCCGTGCGCGCGGATGCTCGCCGTCCGGGCGGGCTGGTCGGCCAGCCAGGCGTGGTCGTCGGGGTCGAGTACCGGGATGAGGACGGGTTCGCCCTCGACGAGGAACCGGAGGTCGTGCGGCGGGGGCAGGAAGTCGACCGGTTCGCCGACGCGGCTGAGGGCCTCCGGGCAGCCCTCGCGTACGGAGCGCATCCCGGCCCGGCGCATCCCCGCCCGCGGGGCGGCGCTCGGCTGTGCGGCGTCGGTGGTGGCGGTGCGGGTGAGTTCGGGGGCGGACAGGCCGACGCCGGGGGGCCAGGTACCGGGGTCGTCGGGGCTGACGACCGGTTCCAGCAGGTCGACCAGGACGAGGTCGGCGAAGCGCGGCACCGCGAAGTCGGCCAGCTCCTGCGCGGTGCGCAGGACGTCGAGGGTGGAACCGATGCTGGCACTGGCGTCGTTGACCAGGGCCAGGCGCTGCTGGGCGTTCCACCGGTCGGTGACGTCCAGCACCATGTAGCACAGGCCGGTGACCTGCCCGTCACCGTCGGTCAGCGGCAGGTATGACGTGGAGTAGGCGTGCTCGCGGTGCGGATCGGCCCAGGTCCAGCCCAGGTACTCGTAGTCGATGACGGGCACGCCGGTGTCCAGCACGCCGCGCATCAGCGTCTCGATGGATTCCGCCTCCAGCCCGGGGAGGACGTCGCCCAGTGTGCGGCCCACGCGGTGCTCGTGCGGTACGCCGCTGAAGCGTTCCAGGGTCTCGTTCATCCAGACGTAGCGCAGGTCCGTGTTCAGCACCGCCATGCCGATGGGCGATCCGGCCAGGAAGGCGTCCAGCACGGACTGCCCGACGATCCGCTCCGGCCGCCGTTCACGTCCGGTGACCAGGAAGCACTCCCGGCCGTCCAGGTGGAAGGCGGCCGAGACCCGCAGGTCCAGCTCGATCCGGCCGCCGTCGCGCCGCCGCACGTCGGCGACGCCCCGCCAGCCCACACCCGCGCGGCACCGCTCGGCGATCTTGGACACCCGGACGGGGTCGTCGGGCATGTCGAGCAGGAATCCGGCGGACCGCCCGACCACCTCGTCGGCGCGGTACCCCAGGAGGTCCTGGGCACTCCGCGTCCAGCCGACGACGCTTCCGGTCCCGGTGACCACCACCGTGGCGTCGCCCGCCGTGTCGTGGACGTACCGGGAAACGCGGGACCGGCCGGGTTCGGCGCCCGGCTCCGGTCGCGGGCCTGCACAGGCCATGCTGGCCACCACCCCTCCGTTCCCTGTCCATGGTCCCGCCTCGGGCGGTGAGGCGCGAGCAGCCCGGCAGGGACGGCGCGGGCGTGCGGTCAGCCGTCGGCCGGGGGCCGGTGTTCGTACCAGCGGCGGTCGGCCTCCAGCTGGGCGGCGAGGGAGATCAGCTGTTCCTCGCTGCGGGACGGGCCGAGCAGCTGCGCCCCGACGGGCAGCCCGGCGGCGGTGAAGCCCGCCGGTACGTTGATGCCCGGCCAGCCCAGCACGTTCCAGGGCCAGGCGTACGGGCAGGTCTCGGCCATCGCCAGGTCGGTGCGCCAGGCGCTCAGCCCGTCGAACCTGCCGACCGGGGGCGGGGGCAGGGCGGTCGTGGGGGTGAGCAGGACGTCGTAGCCGGGGCCGTCGCCTCCGGGGCGGCGGAAGAAGGCGCCGATCCTGCGGTGCTGGTGCACCTCGCGCTCCCGCGCCGCCCGGACGGCCCGGCCGCCGAGCCGGGTGCCGGTGCGCAGGGCGCTGCGGGTGCGCGGGTCGAGGAGGGCGGGCGCGGGGTGGCGGGCGGCGAGTTCGGCGATCCCGGCGGCGGCGCGGGGGACGAAGCCGAGGCCGATCAGCCCGTACCGGGGCCGGGCGGCCTCGACATCGTGACCGAGGCGGGCGAGGGCCTGGGCCAGGTCGTGGACGGCCCGGCGCACCTCGGGGTGGGGCGCGGAGCCGGTGAGGGTGAGCGGGGGGCGCCAGGCGAGGGCGATGCGCAGTCGGCCGGGTTCGCGACGGGCGGCGTCCGCGGCGGCGACGGGCGGCGGGCGGTACGGGTCGTCGGGGTGGGAACCGGCGACCGCGTCGAGCAGCAGCGCGGCATCCGCGACGGTCCGGGCGAGCGGTCCGTTGACGGTCAGGCCCTGGAAGGCGTCGGAGTGCGGGTGTACGGAGATCCGGCCGCGCTGGGGTTTGATCCCGACCAGATGGGTCCAGGCCGCCGGGATGCGGACGGACCCGGCGCCGTCCGAGCCGAGCGCGGCGGGTACGAGTCCGGCGGCGACGGCCGCGGCGGAGCCGCCGGACGAACCGCCGGGGGTGTGGCCGGTGTGCCACGGGTTGCGGGTGGCTCCGAAGGCGCGGCCCTCGGTGAACGGCCACTGGCCGAGTTCGCAGGAGTTGGTCTTCCCGACGATCACGGCTCCGGCCGCTCGCAGCCGGCGTACGGCCTCGCTGTCCGCGGTCGCGGGGGGCAGATCGCCGTCGCAGCCGAAGTAGGTCGGCATCCCGAGGATGTCGGTGTCGTCCTTGACCGCGACCGGCACCCCGAGCAGCGGCAGCCGCTCCCCCGCCGCGAGCCGCCGGTCGGCCTCGGCGGCCTCGGCGAGCGCGGCCTCGGCGCGTACTTGCCGGAAGGCGTTGAGGCGGTGCCGGCCCGCTTCGATGCGCGCCAGCGCGGCGGACACCTGTTCGACCGAGGTGGTGCCGCCCTCGGCCAGTTCCCGTGCGCTGTCGGCCAGCCCCTTCGGGGCCGCCGCTCCGGTCGACTCCACGGTGTGCGGTGAGGACATGGGATGACCGCCTTCCTCGTATCGGCAGACACGTACGACGGTGCGACGGGTGCGGGGCGCCCCTGTGCCCGAACGAACTTACCGGAGGGTAACGATTGGGGTGCGTTCCACTCAACCGTTCGGAGGAAAGTGACCGGGGTACGGGAGGGGGCGCTCCCCGGGCTCGGACGGGGACTGTCCGAGCGGCTTGCTACGTTCGGTCACGGACGGCGAGCAGGGGACGTACGACGGGAGGGTCCGTGGAAGCGGAGTTCGAGGGCGAGTTCGAGACGCATCTGACGGTGCGTATCGATCCCCGTGCCGGTGACGGGGCGGGGGCCGGGCGGGAGCTCGACCGGCTGGAGCGCTGGGCCCGGGAGCGCGGTCTCGGGCTCACCCATATCGTGCTGGACCGCGGCGCCACCCCCGACCAGCCCATGCTGACCGGGCGGGGCCGGGGCACGCTCTCCGCGCAGCGGGCCGCCGCCGACCGCCGGGTCACCGACCTGCGCGCGGCGGGTTTCCCGGTCGTCCGGGTGAAGATCGAGGCCGCCCCGTGGAACGCGGACGTGCCAGGGAGCGCCGCCGAGGCCGCCGCGCTCCCGCCCGGTCTCCACTTCGAGCATCACGTCAAGCTGCTGCTCTCCGGCGAGCCGGAGGCGGCCGTCGCCCGGGGGGTGGCCGAGCGGCACGGGGCGCGTCTGTCGCGCAACGCCCGCCGCCTCACCGGCCCCCGGAGCCACGAACGGTTCGTCACGCAGCGCTGCCACGCGGTGGGCCGCCCCGGGGCGAGAGCCGAACTCGACGCACTGCTGGGCGCGTTGCGCGGGGCGGGGCTCGATGTACTGGAGGTCGAGGAGGAGTTCGTCGTGCACGACGACCAGCCGGCCGTGGACGCGGGCTGGCTGGACGCACCGGCGGGGATATCCCGGTGACCGCCGGGGACCGGCCGGTTCCCGGGGAGCCGGTGTGCGAGGACCCGGCGCTCGCCCCGCGCTGGCGGGCCGCCCGGCGCACGGTCCAGGACCATCTGCTGCGGGTGGTCGCGGGCTCGCCCTGGGGCGAGGTCCTGGTGCTGCGGGGCAGTGTGCCGCTCCAGGCGTGGATGGGCGCGGCCGCCCGGGAGCCGGGTGATCTGGACTGGATCGTGCCGGAGCCCGGTGCCGCCGGTTTTCCCGACCCCTGCGACCCGTATCCGTACGTGGCGGGGATCGAGGAGGTGCAGCAGTGGCCGGAGGCCGCGCACGGGGCGGCCGCGCCCGAGCTGCTGACGGACGGCGAGTGCCATGGCACCGCGGGCACCCGGCCGGTGCTCGCGCCGGAGGGGCTGCGGTGGGCGGAGCCTGACGACCTGTCCCCGCCGTCCGGCCTCGACGAGGAGGTGGCCGCCGCGCTGAGGGCCGGTCCGCCGCTGCCCCGGGGGATACACGTCGATCCGCTCCGGGTGTCGTTGGACGGGGAGTGGCTGTACCGGGAGTACGAGACGCCCGGGGTGCGGGTCGTCGTGCCGTGGGAGGCCGACGGGCTGCCGCCGGGCGAGATCCGGATGGACTTCGCGCGGGACGAACGGCTGCCCGAGGCGCCGGTGTGGACGGCCTGCCCGCGGGGTGACGGCGGGCCGCCGGTGCCGGTCCGCACCGCGAGTCCGGGGCTCTCGCTCGCCTGGAAGCTGCTGTGGCTGGCCGAGGACCAGGAAGCGGAGGGCCGATCGGGCGCCAAGGACCTGTACGACGCGGTGCTGCTCGCGGAGTACGGGCGTACGGTGCTGCCGCCCCGGCTGCTGCGCCGGGTGCTGGGGCCGCACGCGCGGTGGTTCACCCCCGCGTCGGTGCGGGACTGGCTGGTGGACTGGTCCGTGTTCCGGGCCGCGCACCCGTGGGTGGAGGGCGGTCCGGACGAGCTGCGGGAGCGGCTGGCCGCCGCGCTGCCGCCACTGCTGGAGCGGAGCGCGCGGCGGGCCTGACACCCGTGCCGGACCGGGGCGGCCCGGTCCGGCACGGGGCCGGGGCGGAGCGTCCGCCGGGCGTGCTACGGCTGGACGCTGATCTCGCCGATGCCCGTGCCGATGTCGCCGCAGTGCGCGGTGGACTGGCCGGACTGTCCGGGAGCGAGGGTGATGTGTTCCCCGTCCACGTCCGGGGCCCAGCCGCAGACCAGGTGCACCCAGAAGGTCTGCGGTGCGCTGCCGCCGTTGCTGCACAGCGCGAAGCCGGTGTACTCGTCGACCGCGTGCTTCCCGGTGTCGCAGGACAGCCCCGGTGGTGTCGCCGCGGCCGTCCCGGCGGTGACGACGGGCACCGCGAGCACGAGCGCGACGGCCGCTCCCGCGGCGGCGACGTCCCGGAGCACGGCCTTGGACACACTCCTCATCGACAGCCTCATAGGTGGGTGTTCCTCCTCGCTGGTGACGGACTCGGTGCGCCGACGACCCTCCCCGGGCGCTCGCGGCACAAAACACGGCACAACATCACCCTGTGTGCTCACCGCAGTTGAGTTCCGCCGCGCGACCGGGCGGTCCCCGACGTAGGCTCGAAGGATCGGAGGGCACCGGAGAAGGCCCGACGAGCTCCCCGACAGCAGGCTTCAGGGAGGCGACGTGACCGCTGGACACCACGCCACCCGCCGCGCCGCCCCGGTGGCGGCCGTCGTGCTCGGGCTCACCGGCGGCCTCGTGGGCGGCGGTACGGCACGGGCGGACAACGGGATCGACACGCTCTCCGCCCAGCAGATCGCGCAGCGTTCGCACGATGCCCTGCTGAGCACCCGTTCCCTGCATCTCACCGCCCGCGGTGACCTGGGCGACGGACGTCCGGCGCAGGCGCTGGACCTCACCGTGGACCGGTCCGGGAACTGCGCGGGATCGGTGCGTCTGGGCGACGGCCAGGGCTCGGCACGGATCGTGAAGCACGGCGACGAGGTCTGGGTGAAGCCGGACGCCGACTTCTGGAAGAGCCAGGTCCCCGACGGCGGCCCGGCCTTCGCCGCGATCCTGGACGGGCGTTACATGAAGGCCCCGGCCTCCGACCCCCGCTTGCGCGCCCTGACCGCGGGCTGCGATCCCGCGGCCTTCCAGCGGTTGGCGGACGCCGCGGCGCACCAGGACCCGGCGACGCTGCGCAAGGCCCCGCGCACCACCCTCGGCGGCGCCCCGGTGGTGCCGCTGATCAGCACCCGGGAGGGCCGGACGTGGACGACGTACGTCGCGGCCACGGGCCGGCCCTTCCCGCTGCGGATCACGGTCCACGGCGGCGGGGCGGACGCGGTGGCGGGCCTCTCGGACTTCGGGCGTCCGGTGCCCGCGGCCACGCCGCCGCCGGGTCTGACGTACGACATCAGCGCGCTGCTGGGCCGTTCTTCGGTGCCGGTGTGACGGCGGACCGGCCGCTGAGCACCACGTACAGCACCAGCGAGGAGGCCAGGCCGACCGCCCAGCCGTAGTCCGCGAGCGGTTCGAGGACGGGGATCAGCCCGTCCTCGGGGAACGGCCCCTCGCCCGGGGCGGAGTGCGAGCCGCCGGTCGCGAGGACCCCGCCGACGGCGAAGGCGAGGACAGCCCGCCAGTTCCAGCCGTTGACGTACCAGTAGCGTCCGCCGGGGCGGTAGAGGTCCGGGAGGTGGAGCACGGTGCGGCGGACGATCCAGTAGTCGGCGATGAGGATGCCCGCGACCGTTCCGAGCAGCCCGCCGACCAGCCCCAGCCAGGTGAAGATGTACAGCTCGGGGGTCTCGGTGAGCTTCCACGGCATGATGACGACGCCGACGACCCCCGTGATCATCGCCCCGGTACGGAAGCTGATGAACCGTGGCGCGAGGTTCGCCAGGTCGTACGCCGGTGACACCACGTTGGCCGCGATGTTGACGGAGACCGTCGCGACCAGCACCGTCACCAGGCCGAAGAGCAGCCCGAAGACGTTGTCGGTGCGTGCCACCAGCTGGACCGGATCCCAGATCGCCTCTCCGTACACGGCCTGCGAGCCGGAGGTGACCAGGACCGAGAGCAGCGCGAAGAGCGTCATGGTGGTCGGCAGGCCGAGCGCCTGGCCCCGGATCTGCGCGCGCTGCCCGGCCCCGAAGCGGGTGAAGTCGGGGATGTTCAGCGAGAGCGTGGCCCAGAACGCGATCATGCCCATCAGCGAGGGGAAGAAGACCGGCCAGAACTCCCGCCCCCAGCCGAGCCTGGACGGCTGGTCGAGCAGGGGCCCGAAGCCGCCCGCCTTGACCGCGATCCAGACCAGGAGCACGGCGGCGCCGACGATCACAAACGGCGCCGCCCAGTTCTCGAACCGCCGCAGCGCGTCCATCCCCCGGTAGATGATGGCGAGTTCGAGGGCCCAGAAGAGCAGGAAGCAGAGCCACAGCGTCCATGGCTGGCCACCGATCTCGGACGCCTTCGCCCAGCCGCCGAAGATCTTCCCCAGCAGGGTGAAGATCCCGACACCGCCGATCCAGGTCTGGATGCCGAACCAGGCGCAGGCCACCGCCGCCCGGATCAGTGCGGGCAGATTGGCGCCGCGCAGCCCGAAGGAGGCGCGGGCCAGGACCGGGAAGGGGATGCCGTACTTGGGTCCGGCGTGCCCGGTGAGCAGCATCGGGCCGAGCACGATCAGGTTGGCCAGGGCGATGGTGAACACGGCCTGCTTCCAGTCCATGCCGAGCGCCACGAGCCCGGAGGCGAGCAGCCAGGACGGGATGTTGTGGGCCATGCCCACCCAGAGCGCGGCGAAGTTGTACGTCGTCCAGCGGCGCCGTTCCAGGGGGACGGGCAACAGGTCCTCGTTGACGAACCGGTTGTCGGCGGGAACGGCGCCGGGATCGAGCCCGACGCGCCCGGAGGGGTCCGGGGCGCCGGGTATCGGGTCCTGCGGCGGAGTGGGCGGAACGGACGAGGGCATGGCGGCTGGACCCTTCGCTCGGGAGCGGTGCCGTGCGGAGCGGGACGCGTACAACCGTGGGGGTGTACAACCGTGGGGCGCGGACCCGTGGGGCGCGGACCCGTGGAGCGGTGGAGCGCGGGTGCGGGGGTGCGGGGGTGCGGGGGTGCGGGGGTCAGTCGGTGAGGGCGGGGATGATCCGCTCGCCGTACGCGTCGATGGTCTCCTCGCGCGCGTCGTGCATGTCGTACACGGCGAACTGGTCGACGCCCAGGTCACGCAGGGCCCGCAGCTTCGCGATATGCGCCTCGGCGGGGCCCAGCAGGCAGAACCGGTCGACGATCTCGTCCGGCACGAAGGCGGTGTCGGGGTTCCCGGCCCGGCCGTGGTGGCTGTAGTCGTAGCCCTGACGGTCCTTGATGTACGCGGTGAGCTCCTCCGGGACCATGCCGGAGTGCTCCCCGTACCGGGTGACCAGGTCGGCCACGTGGTTGCCGACCATGCCGCCGAACCAGCGGCACTGGTCCCGGGCGTGGGCCAGGGAGCCCGGCGCGTCGTCGGCGGTGACGTAGGCGGGGGCGGCGACGCAGATGGTCACGGCGTCCGGGTCGCGGCCGGCCGCCGCCGCCGCGTCCCGTACCGCCTTGACCATCCATTCGGTGAGGAAGGGGTCGGCGAGCTGGAGGATGAAGCCGTCGGCCTTCTGCCCCGCGAGGGCGAGGGCCTTCGGGCCGTACGCCCCCATCCAGACGGGCAGCCGGCCGTCCTTCACCCAGGGGATGCGGACCGGCTGGCCGTCGACGGTCGCCTCGCGGCCCTCGGCGAGGTCGCGGATGACCTCGATGGCCTCGCCGAGGCGGGCCAGGGTGTTGGGCGGGCGTCCGGCGACGCGCATCGCGGAGTCGCCGCGTCCGATGCCGCAGACGGTGCGGTTGCCGTACATGTCGTTGAGGGTGGCGAAGGTGGAGGCGGTCACCTCCCAGGTGCGGGTGCCGGGGTTGGTGACCATGGGGCCGACGACGAGCCGTTCGGTGTGTTCGAGGATGCGGCTGTAGATGACGAAGGGTTCCTGCCAGAGCACCGCCGAGTCGAAGGTCCAGCCGTAGCGGAAGCCGTTGCGTTCGGCGCGGCGCATCAGCTCGACGACGGCCGAGGCGGGCGGGTCGGTCTGGAGGACGAGTCCAAAGTCCATGGCGGTGCTCCTAGTCGAGGTACTGACAGGTGGCGCGCGGGGTGTAGCTGCCGTGTCCGGCCCGGCCGGTGAACTTCCTTGCCTCGATGACGGGTTCACCGCGCGACAGGACGGTCTCGACCTGACCGGTGATCCGCTTGCCCTCGTACGCCGAGTAGTCGACGTTCATGTGGTGGGTCTGCGCGGAGATGGTCTGCCCGGCCGTGGGGTCGTAGATGACGATGTCGGCGTCGGAGCCCGGCGCGATGGTGCCCTTCTTCGGGTAGAGACCGAACATCCGGGCCGGGGAGGCGCAGGCGATCTCGATCCAGCGGCGGCGTGAGAGGTGGCCGTCCACCACCGCCTGGTGCAGGAGGTCCATCCGGTTCTCCACCCCGGGCATGCCGTTGGGGATCTTGGAGAAGTCTCCGCGGCCCATCTCCTTCTGCCCCGAGAAGCAGAAGGGGCAGTGGTCGGTGGAGACGACCTGGAGTTCGTTGTTCCTGAGGCCGCGCCAGAGGGCTTCCTGGTGCTCCCGGGGCCGCAGCGGGGTGGAGCACACGTATTTCGCGCCCTCGAAGTCCGGCTCGGCGAGGTTGTCGGTGGACAGGAAGAGGTACTGCGGGCAGGTCTCGCCGAAGACCGGAAGTCCCTTGTGGCGGGCGGCGGCGACCTCGGCGACGGCTTCGTCGGCGGAGACGTGCACGATGTAGAGCGGGGCCCCGGCGACCCGGGCGAGCTGGACGGCACGGTGGGTGGCCTCGGCCTCCAGCGCGACCTTGCGCACGTCCCCGTGGTAGCGCGGGTCGGTGCGGCCCTCGGCGAGGGCCTGTTCGACGAGTACGTCGATGGCGATGCCGTTCTCCGCGTGCATCATGATCAGGCCGCCGTTGCGGGAGGCCCGTTGCATGGCGCGCAGGATCTGGCCGTCGTCGCTGTAGAAGACGCCCGGGTAGGCCATGAACAGCTTGAAGGAGGTGACCCCCTCCGCGACCAGCAGGTCCATCTCCTTGAGCGAGGACTCGTTCACGTCGGAGAGGATCATGTGGAAGGCGTAGTCGACGGCGCACTTCCCGTCGGCCTTCTCGTACCAGGCGTCGAGCCCTTCGCGGACCGGGCGCCCCACGGACTGGATGGCGAAGTCGACGATGGTGGTGGTGCCGCCCCAGGCGGCGGCCCGGGTGCCGGTCTCGAAGGTGTCGGCGGCGTAGGTGCCGCCGAACGGCATCTCCATGTGCGTGTGCGCGTCGACACCGCCCGGGATCACGTATCTGCCGGTGGCGTCGATCCTGCGGTCGGCGCTCCAGCCGTCGGCCGCGTCGCTGCCGTGCTCGGCGAGCGCCGCGACACGGCCGCCCTCGATGAGTACGTCGGCGTGCATTTCGTCGGACGCGGTGATGACGAGACCGCCGTGGATGACGGTGCGGCTCATGTACCCCTCCTCACTGTGGCGGAATGGGTCTACGCACGTAGAAGTGGTGCGTGTGAAGAAAGTAGAAGTGGGTTACCCACTGTGGCAATACCGCTGCCGACAACCGCTGAAGACGTTTCTGTTTCCCGCGTCCGGCACTCCACCGGCCCACAGCCGCGGGCAGGGCCCCGGCCATCGGAAAATAACGAATTGATGACGGGTCTGGTCCAGATGTTGGATACGGTTCACACGCCCGTCCCTTGTCCGGGGTGATCCGCTCACCACCGGGGGCGAGTCTCGGACCCATCACCGGACTCCCCCGTCCGTCCGGTACCACCGACCGATCCCGGAGGATCACGTGTCACTGCCGCGCTCCGCGCGCACGGTGCTGGCCGCCGCCACCGTCGCCGCCGTCGCCCTTCCGCTCGCCGCCGCCACCGCCCAGGCCCAGGACCCGAAGGCCCCGGCCGCCGCCACCCCGTACGCCGGTCTGCCGTCCGGCACCAAGCAGGCGAAGACCCTGGTCATCGGCATCGACGGCGCCACCTTCGACGCCTTCTCCCGCGCCGATGTCCCGCGCATCGAGCGGCTGATGGCCCAGGGACTGACCGCCCGGAGCAACCTCTACGCCGACCCGATGGCCCCGACCGTCTCCGGCGCCGGCTGGTCGTCGATCGCCACCGGGGTCTGGCCCGACAGGCACAACGTGAAGGACAACAACTTCACCAGCCCCAACTACGGACGCTACCCGGACTACGCGACCCGGCTGGAGACCGCCGACCCGGCCACGTCCACCCTGGTCGTCGGCACCTGGAACCCCATCCCCCAGACCGTCTTCGGCGCGAAGACCGATCTGCGCGTCGCGGGCGGCAACGACGAGGGCACCACCGCCAAGGCCGCCGACTACCTGGCGCGCGGCAACCCCGACTCCGCCTTCGTCCACCTCGACGAGGTCGACGGCGCGGGCCACAGCACCGGCTCGTCGAGCGCCGCCTACCTCAAGGCCCTGAACACCGCCGACGGCCAGGTCGGCCGCCTGCTCGACGCCGTCGCCTCGCGCCCCACGTACGCGCAGGAGGACTGGCTGATCGTCGTCACCGCCGACCACGGCCACACCCCCACCGGCGGCCACGGCGGCAACTCCCCCCTGGAGCGCGGCACGTTCGTGATAGCCCAGGGCAAGGGCATCGCCCCCGGTTCGGTACGCCAGGACGTCAGGATCACCGACGTCGCGCCCACCGTGCTGCGCCACGAGGGCGTCGCCACCGACCCCGCCTGGGACCTGGACGGCACCTCGCTCGCCGAGCCGAGGACGGACGCCTTCGACGCGCTGCGCCCCTCGCTGCGCGGACCCGTCGACGAGACGAAGCTCCCGGCCGACGCCAGGGGCTGGACGCACACCGCCCCCGAGGGCTGGTCCATCGACAACACGAAGATGCCGTCCGGCGGCGTCACCGAGTGGCGCGGCTGGGCCTTCGCCACGGACGAGTTCTGGACCAACGCCGAGCGCGGCCAGGGCCGCGAGACCAGTGTCCGCGCCCGTGACGTGTTCGCGGTGGCCGACTCCGACGAGTGGGACGACAAGGCGCACGGCGCCGGGCCGTTCGACTCCACCCTGATCAGCCCCGCGTACCCGCTGAACGGCGCGCCGACGGCCACGCTCTCGTACGCGACGAACTACCGGATCGACGGCCCGCAGACCGGCGATGTGTACGTCTCGTACGACGGCGGCGCCCCGCGGCCGGTGAAGTCGTACCGGGCGGACAGCAACACCGTGGAGCACCTGGAGCTGGCCGTTCCGGCGGGCGCGCGGACCGCCCGGCTGAGCTTCCGCTACACCGGTACGAACAGCGCCTTCTGGACCGTCGACCAGGTCGCCTTCAACCAGCCCCACCCGCCCTCGCAGCTCGCCGTCACCTCGCTGGACGCCGGGACCGTGCTCCTCGGCCGCCCCGGCTCCGACTCGCCCTGGAAGGTCACCGCGAACGGCGTCGTGCGCACCGCCCAGGGCGCGCCGGTGAAGGGCGCCGAGGTCACCGCCGAACTGACGGTGGACGGCGCGGTGCGCAAGCTGACCGGCAGCACGAAGAAGGACGGCTCGGTCCGGTTCAAGACCACGGTGCCCCAGGGCGTCGCCAGGGCCTCGCTGACGATCGCCGAGGTGCGCTACCGGAACCTCGCGTACTACGGCGAGCTGGATCCGGTCCGCACCCTGGACCTCACTCGTCCGACCGGCAAGCGCCGCTGACCGCCCGGCCGGGCCCCGGGGCACCACGCCCGGGGCCCGGCCCCGCGTCCCTCCGGCCTCAGTCCAGCGAGCGGATCGCCTCCCCGAGGATGCCCGCGCCCTCCTCCGCCTCGGCGATGGTGAGCGAGAGCGGCGGAGCGATCCGCAGCACGCTGGTGTTGTGGCCGCCGCCCTTGCCGATGAGCAGGCCGCCCTCGCGGGCCGCTTCGAGCACCGCCGTGGCCGCCGCGGGGTCCGCCTCGTCGGTGCCGGGCCGCACCAGCTCGACACCGATCATCAGGCCCCGGCCCCGGATCTCGCGCACCCGCTCCGAGCCCGCGGCGACCGCCCGCAGCCGCTCGATCAGCAGACCGCCCACACGCCGGGCGTTGCCCTGGAGGTCGTGCTCCAGCAGGTACGAGAGGTTGGCCAGCCCGGCCGCCATGGTGACCGGTGAGCCGCCGAAGGTCGAGATGGAGTTGGCGTCCAGGCAGTTCATGACCTCGGCGCGGGCCACGACACCGCCGATCGACATCCCGTTGCCGATGCCCTTGGCGAAGGTGAGGATGTCCGGCGGCCCGTTCTCACCGTGTGCCTGCCAGCCCCAGAAGTGCTCTCCGGTACGGCCCCAGCCGGTCTGCACCTCGTCGGAGATCCACAGCACCCCGTGCCGGTCCAGGACTCGCCGGAACGCCGCGTACAGGCCGTCCGGCGGCGAGGTGAACCCGCCGACGCCCTGGACGGGTTCGGCGATCAGGGCGGCCGGTGGCCGGGTGTGCCCGAGCAGGTCCTCCAGGTCGGCGACGCACGCCTCGACGAACTCCGCGTCACTCAGGTGCGCGAAGGGGCCGCGGGTACGGACGCCGCCGTGCACGTAGAGCGTCTGGAGCGGTGACAGGCTGGTCGGCGACCAGGCGTTGTTGCCGGTGATGGAGACCGCGCCGAAGGACCTGCCGTGGTAGCTGTTGCGCATCGCGAGGATCTGGTTCGACCGGCGGTAGGTGGTGGCGAGCAGCAGCGCCGTGTCGTTGGCCTCGGTGCCGGAGGTGGTGAAGAAGACCCGGGCGTCCGGGATGCCGGAGAGCGCGGCGACCCGTTCGGCCAGCTCGGTCATCGGCCGGTTGAGGTAGAGCGTGGAGCTGTGGATGATCCGGCCGGCCTGCTCGGAGACCGCCTTGGTCACCTCGGGCAGGGCGTGGGCGGTCATGGTGGTGAGGATGCCGCCGAAGAAGTCGAGATAGCGCCTGCCGTCGGCGTCCCAGACGTGGCGGCCCTCGCCGTGGGTGATCTCCAGCGGCTTCTTGTAGTAGAGCGCCAGCCAGTCGGGGCTGACGGCGAGATGGCGGTGGTGCAGGCTGCTCACTGCTCCACCAGTCCCTCGTAGGCGTCGGGGCGGCGGTCGCGGTAGAACGCCCACTGCTGCCTGACCTCGTCGATGAGGCCGAAGTCGAGGTCGCGTACGACGAGTTCATCGGCCTTGTCGCCGGCGACCTCGCCGACGAACTGACCGCGGGGGTCGACGAAGTAGCTGGTTCCGTAGAAGTCGTTGTCGCCGTACTCCTCCTGGCCGACGCGGTTGATCGCGGCGATGAAGTACTCGTTGGCGACCGCGGCGGCGGGCTGCTCCAGCTGCCAGAGGTAGGCGGAGAGGCCGCGCGAGGTGGCGGACGGGTTGTAGACCAGCTGGGCGCCGTTCAGGCCGAGTTGGCGCCATCCCTCGGGGAAGTGACGGTCGTAGCAGATGTAGACGCCGACCTTGCCGACGGCGGTGTCGAAGACCGGCCAGCCGACGTTGCCGGGCTTGAAGTAGTACTTCTCCCAGAAGCCCTTGACCTGCGGGATGTGGTGCTTGCGGTACTTGCCGAGATAGGAGCCGTCGGCGTCGATCACGGCGGCGGTGTTGTAGTAGAAACCGGACTGCTCGACCTCGAAGACCGGTACGACGATCACCATGCCGGTCTCGCGGGCGAGCTCCCGCATCCGGCTGACGGTCGGGCCGTCCGGGACGGCCTCGGCCCAGCGGTAGTGCTCGGCCTCCTGCACCTGGCAGAAGTAGGGGGCGTTGAACACCTCCTGGAAGCCGATGACCTGCGCGCCCTGCCGGGCGGCCTCGCGGGCATGTTCCTCATGCTTGGCGATCATGGATTCGGTGTCGCCGGTCCAGGTCGCCTGGACGAGTGCGGCGCGAACGACTGGGGACATGAGCTGCTCCTTCGACGCGGCGTCAGCGAGCCTCAACGCGTTTCTACGCCCGTAGACACGTGCGTAGAGGAGAACGTAAGCCCCGTCACACAGCGGGGCAAGACCATCGCCGCGAACCCGCGGAGTCGATCATGTTTCACACCCGTGCGGTCCACAGGCGCCCCGCTTGCCCACTCCCGGTCCGCCGCCCTCCCGCACCGGCTTTGTATTCTCGGCGGGCGCCCCCGTACGAGCGGTACCTGCGAGAGGATCCACCATGACCAGCGACCCGACCCCCGACAGCCTGTCCGGGCTCCTCGACCAGGCCCGTCAGGACCACCGGGACCTGGTGGGGCTCGGGCTCTCGCTCGACCTCACCCGCGGCAAGCCGGCCCCCGCCCAGCTGGACCTCTCCGAGGAGCTGCTGGGCCTGCCCGGAGCCGGTCGGCACACCGCCGCCGACGGCACGGACGTACGCAACTACGGCGGGCTCCAGGGGCTGCCCGAACTGCGGGAGATCTTCGCCGGGGTGCTCCAGGTTCCGGCCGGCCAGCTGCTCGCGGCCGGGAACTCCAGCCTGGAGCTGATGCACGACTGCCTGGTGCACGCACTGCTGAGCGTGCTGCCGGGGGCCCCGTCGCGGTGGGTGGACCAGGAGCGGATCGCGTTCCTGTGCCCGGTGCCCGGGTACGACCGGCACTTCGCGCTCTGCGAGCGGTTCGGGATCGACATGATCCCGGTCCCGATGACCGACGAGGGCCCGGACATGGACGTCGTCGAGCGGCTCGTCGCCGAGGATCCCGCGGTCAAGGGCATCTGGTGCGTGCCGAAGTACAGCAACCCGGACGGTGTCTGCTACAGCGACGCGACGGTGGCCCGGCTCGCCGCGATGAGCACCGCCGCCCCCGACTTCCGGATCTTCTGGGACAACGCCTACGCCGCCCACCACCTCACCGACGAGCCCGTCGAGATCGCCGATCTGCTCGCCGCCTGCGCCGGGGCGGGCCACCCCGACCGGGTCTTCGTGTTCGGCTCCACCTCGAAGATCACCATGGCGGGCGCGGGCGTCGCGTTCTTCGGCTCGTCCCCGGCGAACGTCCAGTGGCTGCTCGGCAACAACGCCAAGCGGTCGATCGGCCCCGACAAGATCAACCACCTGCGCCACGCGATGTTCCTGCGCGACGCCGATGGGGTCCGGTACCACATGGAGCGCCAGCGCGCCCTGCTCCAGCCCAAGTTCGAGGCGGTGGCCCGGATCCTGGAGGCGGAGCTCGGCGGCACCGGGCTGGCGTCCTGGACCTCGCCCAAGGGCGGTTACTTCGTCACCCTGGAGGTCCCGGACGGCTGCGCCCGGGAGGTCGTGCGCCGGGCCGCCGAGGCGGGCATCGTGCTGACCCCCGCGGGCGCCACGCATCCGTACGGCGAGGACCCGCGCGACGCGGTCATCCGGATCGCCCCCAGCTATCCCGGGCTCGCGGAGCTGGAGCAGGCCATCGCGGGGCTGACCGTCTGCGTGCGCCTGGTGGGGTACGAGCAGCGGACCCGCTGAGGCCGGAGCACCGCCGCACCCCTTC
The DNA here is from genome assembly GCF_042883525.1 of Streptomyces sp. NPDC058195. Lineage (NCBI taxonomy): Bacteria > Bacillati > Actinomycetota > Actinomycetes > Kitasatosporales > Streptomycetaceae > Streptomyces > Streptomyces sp. NPDC058195. The sequence goes on along the minus strand of NZ_JBHVVM010000013.1, from coordinate 189,446 downwards.
TCCGCCCGGCGTCAACTCCCGCTTCATTTCTCCCCGTTCGAGTGGTGTGCGGTGCCGTAGGGAGATTCCGGAACGGTCTGGGCAGTTGTCCCGGAGGACCGTATCCGGAAGAAGGGGAAGTGGTGGGACTGTCACGCGAACTCGGGGGCGCCATCAGCGAGGGGCCGACACCGGCCGATGCTGCGGGCGCCCCCGCCCTGCCGTATCCGAGCGGCTGGTCCGCACTCGCGTTCTCCGACGAGCTGCGGCCGGGCACCGTCCTCACCCGGCCGCTGGCGGGTCAGGACGTGGTGCTGTACCGGCTCGGCTCGGGCGCGGTGCGGGCCATCCGGCCGTACTGCCCGCACCTGGGGGCCCATCTGGGCCTGGCCAAGGTCGAGGGGGACGAGCTGGTCTGCCCCTTCCACTTCTTCGCCTTCGGCCCGGACGGCTCCTGTGTGCGCACGGGGTACGACACGGCCCCTCCGCGGTCGCCGCTGTCGCAGCTGCCGGTGATGGAGGTGAACGGCGCGGTGTTCGTCTGGCGGCACCATGACGGCCGGGAGCCGGACTGGTCGATTCCGCAGTGGCATGTGATCGGCCACCGGCCCTCGCGCAGCGCGGCCTGGGAGCTGGCCGGAAATGTCCAGGAGGTCATCGAGAATTCGGTGGACCTCGGGCACTTCGCCACCCTGCACGGCTGGAGCAAGGCCGAGATCGGCGGCCCCGTGGAGTACGACGACGCGACGTTCCACGTCTCCATGCGCGCCCATGAATCGGCGCCGCTGCTGGGCGATTTCGTCGTGCACGTCGAGGTGGACGGCTATGGGCTCGGCTGCCTGCACGCCGATGTGCACACGCCCCGGCTGGGGCTGCGGATGTGCACGATGGTGCTGCCGACGGCGATCGCGCCGAACCGGATGCAGTTCCGGCAGCTCAACCGCATCGCCTTCGACGAGCCGTCCCGGCTTCCGGCCCCGCTCGCGCGCACGGTGAGCCGGACCGCGGCCCGGCTGCTGGACCGCGCGGTCTTCCGTTCCAGCTGCGAGTTCACCGCGGCCGACTTCCCGATCTGGCACCACAAGGAGTACCGGCAGCCGCCCGGACTGGCCGCCGGTGACGGCCCGATCGGCCCGTTCCGGCGCTGGGCCCGCCGGTTCTACCCGACGTCACCGGACGGCAGGCGGACGGTCATGATCGACCTGGTCGAGCAGCCGAACGGGGCCAACGTGTCCTGAGACGGACTCCGCCCCCGCTCCGCCTCCGGCCCCGGCTCCCGCACCTCCGCGGGGGCCGGGGCCGGGGCCGTCGAGGGGGCCGCTACCCCGCCAGGGGGACCGCGTCCGGCTCCTGGACGCAGCCGGTGAGGATCTCGTCCATCGAGAGCCCGAGCGCACCGGCCAGGGCCGCGACCGTGAAGAAGGCCGGGGTCGGGGCGCGGCCCGTCTCGATCTTGCGCAGTGTCTCGGCGGAGATTCCGGCGCTCGCCGCGATCTCGACCATGCTGCGTCCGCCGCGCGCCTGGCGCAGCAGTTCGCCGAGGCGCTCGCCGCGGCGGCGCTCTTGCGGAGTCAGAGGAGTTCGAACCATGCCGTCATTCTAATACCGCTTCGACCGGTATAGTAATTGGCATGGTGCAACTCAAGACGGACACATCCATCGAAGCCATGCGCGAGACCGGCCGGGTCGTGGCACAGCTCCTGGCCTCCGTACGGCAGGCCGCGGCGGTCGGCGTCTCGCTGCGCGAACTGGACGAGGTGGCCCGCGCGGTGCTGCGGGACGCGGGTGCCGGTTCGCCCTTCCTGAACTACCGGCCGCATTTCGCGCCCACCCCCTTCCCCGCCGTGATCTGCGCGTCGGTCAACGACGCCATCGTGCACGGCATCCCCACCGACCAGCGGCTGCGCGACGGCGACCTGGTGAGCATCGACGCGGGCGCGACACTGGGCGGCTGGGCCGGTGACTCGGCGATCAGCTTCACCGTCGGCCAGGCCCAGAAGGCCGACACCCGGCTCGTCGAAACGGCCTTCGCCGCGCTGGAGGCGGGTATCGCGGCGGCGGTCGTCGGCAACCGGATCGGCGACATCGCGCATGCGATCGGCACGGTCTGCCGGAACGCCGGATACGGCATCCCGGAGGGCTTCGGCGGCCACGGCATCGGCCGGGCGATGCACGAGGACCCGGCCGTCCCCAACGAAGGACGGCCGGGCCGGGGCCTGCCGCTGCGGCACGGGATGGTCCTGGCCATCGAGCCGATGCTGATCGGCGGCGGAAAGGACGACTACTACGCGGACCGGGACGGCTGGACGCTGCGCACCACCGACGGCAGCCGCGCGGCGCACGCCGAGCACACCGTGGCGATCACCGACGACGGACCGCGCGTCCTGACCTCCCTGTGACCGGTCCGGATCACGGAGCCGTGACGGGACAGCCCTTAGTTGTTCTGGAGGAACTGCCGGGCAAGGGCGTCCCCGGCGGTGACGGCGGCGCTGTGGCTCTCGATGGGCGACACCTGGGAGTTCTTGAACAGGATGTAGGTGACGCCGGATTCGGCGCCGCCGGTCTCCGGGTCCGGGTCGATGCCGAGGGCCTTGGCGGTGGCGTAGGACGCCTCACCGATGATCTGGCTGGGGCCGGTGTCGCCGACGACCGCGTACTCGACCTTGTTGTTGTAGATCACGGCGACGACGCCGCCGCCCTTGATGCCCGAATCACCGTACTTCCAGATGCTGCTGGCGCTGGGCACGACGACGTACGGCAGCTTCTCGGCGTTCAGCGGCTTTCCGGCGGAGGTCTCGAACGCCGTCCCGTTCTGGAACCACGGGTCGGTGTCCTCGTTGCAGGCGGCGGTGATCTCACCGTCGCAGTCGATGTCCATGTCGGCCTTCCAGAACACGGCGCCGTTCTTGCCGCAGACCGGGATGGTCGCCGATATCTCCTCGTCCGTGCGGTACTTGCCGTTGGAGATCTGCGAGCAGGTGGTCACCTTGGCCAGCAGGTCGGCCGCACTGACGGTGCCTTCCTTGATTCCCGGACCGGCATGGGCCGCCGGGGCCAGTGTGGCGGCGGCGAGCAGAGCGGCGCCAAAGGCGGCGGCGAGGGCGAGCGTTCGAGTACGCACAGTGGGGGGTGCCCTTCCCATAGGAAACTTTCCTTACCGACGGCACAACATGGCCCGCCCGGCCGCCGCCGTCAAGACCGCGGGAGCTGGTTCCGGGCACCTCGGCGCCCGGAACCAACTCCCTTACTCACTCACCTTATTGACGTACCGTCAGGGACGTTCGGCCGGCTTCACGACCCTCGCCGATCCGCCGCCGCGTCGCACCTTCTCCGCGGCCGCCAGCCACCGCCCGTCCGGCAGCCGCTGCACGCCCGTGGCCGCCCCGATCTCGGGGTTGAGCTTGAAGGCGTGACCCAGCGACTCCAGTCGCGCCCGGAGCGGGCTGTTCCACAGTGCCGGTTCGAGCTCGGTCGTCGGCGCGTTGCGCTGGCTGGCGCGCGGTGCCGCGATGGCGTCGACCAGCGGGAGCCCCCGGTCGACGGTGCCGAGGAGCGACTGGAGCACCGTCGTGATGATCGTGGCGCCACCGGGTGACCCCAGGGCCAGCACCGGCTTGCCGTGCTCCAGCACGATCGTCGGCGAGATGGACGAGCGTGGCCGCTTGCCCGGACCGGGCAGGTTCGGGTCGTGCACCGCGGGGTCGGCGGGTGCGAACGAGAAGTCGGTGAGCTCGTTGTTGAGCAGGAAGCCGCGCCCCGGCACGGTGATCCCGCTGCCGCCGGTCTGCTCGATCGTCAGCGTGTACGCGACGACGTTGCCCCACTTGTCGGCCACGGTCAGGTGGGTGGTGTTCTCCCCCTCGTACGTGGTCGGGGCGGCCTTGCCGCCGGTCGCGCAGTCGGCCGGGTGCCTCGGGTCGCCCGGCGCGAGCGGGCTGGTCAGCACGGCGTCGTCCTTGATCAGGCACGCGCGCGCGTCGGCGAACCGCTGGCTGAGCAGCTCCCGGGCCGGTACGTCCTCGAAGGCCGGGTCACCCACCCAGCGGCCCCGGTCCGCGAACGCGATCCGGCTGGCCTCGATGTAACGGTGCAGGTACTGGGCCTCGGTCAGCTTCGAGAGGCTGGTGGGCTCCAGGATGTTGAGCGCCTCGCCCACGCTCGTACCGCCGGAGGAGGAGGGCGCCATGCCGTAGACGTCGAGACCGCGGTAGCCGACCCTGGTCGGTGCCTGGCGCAGCGCCCGGTAGGAGCGCAGGTCCTTGGCGGTGAGGTCGCCGGGCCGCACGACCCGGGCGGCCCTGGGGTCGACGGGCGGCTTGCGGACGGTCCGTACGATGTCGTCGGCCAGCGCGCCCCGGTACAGCCCGTCGACGCCCTCGCGGCCCACCTGCGCATAGGTGCGGGCCAGGTCGGGGTTCTTGAACACGGAGCCGACCACCGGCAGTTCACCACCGGGCAGGAAGAGCTTCCGGGTCGCCGGGAAGTCGGCGAACCTGGCCTGATTGCCCTCGGTCTGCGAGCGGAAGGTGCCGTCGACGACGAACCCGTCCCGGGCGAGCCGCTCGGCCGGCTTGAGGACCTGCCGCAGCGATGTGCTGCCCCAGGTCCTGAGCGCGGTGTCCCAGGTGGCCGGGGTGCCGGGAGTGCCCACGGCCAGTCCGCTGGTCACGGCCGCGTCGAAGGAGAGCGGCTTGCCGTTCTCCAGGAAGAGCGAGGAGTCCGCGCTGCGCGGGGCGGTCTCCCGGCCGTCGATCGTCTCCACCGTGCGCCGCCCGGCGTCGTAGTAGACGAAGTAGCCGCCTCCGCCGAGGCCTCCCGAATAGGGTTCGGTGACACCGAGCGCGGCCGCGGTCGCCACCGCCGCGTCCACCGCGTTGCCGCCCTTGCGCAGCACCTCGATGCCGGCCGCCGAGGCATCCGCGTCGACGCTGGCCACCGCGCCTCCGTACCCCACCGCGACGGGTGACTTGGGCGGCATCTCGGGCGCCCGCGCGGACGTGGCCGGGGCGGCGGCACCAACAGCGACGACAGTGGCGAGAACAGCCGATAAAGACACATTCCGCACGATGAAACCTCTCATGCGCACCTCCAGTGCAGGATTGTCCGCGCAGGGTAACGCCGGGCCGCCCGCCCCGTCAGGTACGCCGCGACGCCACTTCCGGACGCCCGCTAGCATGCCCGCCCGCGCGTGGTGACCTACGCGGTGTCGTGCCGGGCGTGACAGCCGCCGACGTCGGCGAGCACCCATGAGGTCCGTGTCGGCGGGCCGGTCGCCGACGGTCGCGTTCCGCCGCGGCGTGACCATGACGCCGGACTCCGGCCGCCGACCCGGGATCCGCACCGGTCAGGCGCGACACGACGGGTGCCCCGAAGGACGTCCCGCCGGGGCACCCGTCTCCTGACCGGCCCGCTACCGCCGCCCCTCCCCGTTCTCCGGGACGAGCGGAACCGGCATCAGCCAGCAGGCGAACATCAACTGGACCACCAGTTCGAACAGGAGCGGTTCGGCTGTGCTCACGGCCAGACACGGCCAGATGAACACCGCCATCGGAGCGATCAGCGCCGCCCGAAAGCTGACGGGAGCCGCCTTCGTGTGCGCCAGTCCCGCCGAGAGCGCGAGCAGGAGCGTCGGAGCGCCGATGAGACCGAGCATGCCGAGGCTGGTCCTCACGTACTGCCCGGTGGAGTCGTCCCACGGGGCCAACAGCGCGATGACCGTCCACGCCATGGTGTGCAGGAGCAGATAGACCAGGACGCATCGGCCGATCCGGCCGAGTACACGGCGCATCCCGGGAACAGACGGCCGTTCGGCTTCCTCCGTCAGCATCCCTCTACGTCCCCGCCGTCCATCCGGGTCTTCCCGCTCCTCCCGTTCCTCCCGCTCCGGAACGGGGCGGGGCGGGGCCTGCACCGGTTTCGCGGACCGTCCTGTCGGTGGCCCTCACGCGCTGCGCCTGACGGGAACGGTACGGGACTGGCTGCCCGTCAGGACAGGCGTCTCCTTCACGGCGTAAGGAGACCGGGCTCTTCGTCGCTCCGACACGTCCGCGCGGCGCAACGCCGGGCCGGACCCGCCCCGTCAGGTTCGCCGTGGTTCCCGCTCCGGGCGCCCGCTAACATGCCCGCCCATGAGTGACGACCTACGCAACATCGTGCTGGGCGTGATAGCCGCCGGGGTCAGTGCCGCGCTGGGCTGGCTCGCCCGCACCTCTCTCTGGCGCCGCAGGCTCCGCCGCAAGCAGGCCTTCTTCGGGCTGCCGGACAATTCCGAGTGTCTGCTCGTCGTCAACCGCGACGCGGGCGGCGACGGCTCCGTCCACCGCCACGACGTCTTCGCGCTGCTGGAGCTCTCCGCCCTCGTCAAGGACTGCTCGGCACACGCGCAGATCCTCTCGCACGACGTGGCCCAGCAGGGTTTCGGCGAGCGCACCGAATTCTGCGTCGGCGGGCCGGTCTCCAACCGGCGGACGGCCGCCCATCTGCAGTCGCTGCTGCCCGGGGTGAAGGTGAACACCGACCCCGCGCCCGGCCCCGACCGCAACGCCTTCCAGATCGGCTCGGAGCGCTACCGGGTCGAGAAGGGGGTCGCCGAGTACGTACTGCTGGCGCGGCTGACGGCCGGGCGGGACGCGAGGCCGGTGTTCCTGTTCTGCGGGCAGCAGGCCATCACCAACCAGGCGGCCTCCCGCTATCTGTCCCGCACCCACGAGAAACTGGCCCGCAAGCACGGCAACAACACCTTCTGCCTGCTGCTGAAGGTGATCAACTCCCAGGCGTACGGACCCGACGTGGTCGAGCTGGTCGCGGATGTGACCCGCGTCGCGCAGGCCCCCGCACCGGCGCCGCGCACGTCACACCGGGCGACCTGAGCTCCGGGCGACCTGAGCTCCGCGTGACCTGGGCTCCGCGTGACCTGGGCTCCGGGCGGGCGGGGCCGGGCCGTCCGCCTTGCCGGGCTGGGGCTGTCAGACCGGGCAGCGGGCGGGCCCGATCGCACCGTCCGTGCCGGTCACCGTCACCGGCTCACCGCGGTCCGCGGTACGGGCCTGGGCGGCGGTGCAGACCAGCTGCCGACGCGCGGTGCCGGAGAACGTGGTGACGGGCGCGTTCAGCCGGACGTGGACGCCGTCCGGGCCCAGCCTGATGTGCACCTCGGCGCGGACGTACGGAAGTTCGGTGCGCAGACCGCTCATGGTCTCGTTCCGGTTCGGCCCCTCGAAGAGCAGCACGAGGGCCTGCTCGGGCCCTCCCCGGACCAGCTTCATACCGCCCGCGCCGGAGTCCTCCAGCGGCACTTCGTTGGGGCGCACCACGGGCATCAGCCGGTTCGCGGACGAGGAGGAGACGAAGTAGAGCAGCGTACTCTGCTCACGCCCCGGCGCCACGTCGACGGTGGCCGGGTCTCCGGCCCGCACGACGTCGGTGGCCCGGATCCCGCACCCGGCGGCCGACAGGGCCAGGGGCAGCAGGCCCAGGGGCAACAGTCCACGAGCCGCACGCCGGATTGCCGTACGCCGAATTGTCGTGCTCCGGGTTCTCGCACGTCGGGTTCTCATACGCCCTCCTGCGGCAGTTCCACGGTGAAGAGGGCGCCGCCGCCGGGTCCGTCCGAAGCCCGCACGGTGCCGCCGTGCAGCCGTACGTTCTCCTGGGTGATCGCCAGCCCGAGTCCGCTACCGGCCGACCGGGTGCGGGCCGCGTCCGCCTTGTAGAAGCGGTCGAAGACGTGGGGCAGCACAGCCGGGTCGATGCCCGGACCGCTGTCCGCGACCTCGACCACCACCAGCGGCCCGGAGCCCGCCGTTTCCGTGCGCAGGCGTACGGTGACAGGCTCCGCTCCGTGGCGCAGCGCGTTGCCGACGAGGTTGGCGACGACGACGTCGAAGCGGCGCGGGTCGAGCATCATCCGTATCCCGCCAGGGAGTTCCGTGTGCACCCGGTCAGCCCAGTGGCGGCTCTCCAGGGTCTTGCGGATCGCTTCGGCGACATCGATCCCGTCGAGGTGGAGATCGGCGGCCTTCGCGTCGAAGCGGGAGATCTCCATCAGGTCCTCGACGAGTGCGGCGAGCTTTCCCGTCTCGGCGCTGATCAGCCGGACGGCCGCCGCGGTGTCGGCGTTCAGCCGGTCCGCCTCCTCGTCGAGCACCTCGGTGACGGCGAGCATTCCGGCGAGGGGGGTGCGCAGTTCGTGCGAGACGTCGGAGGCGAAGCGCCGGGCCCGCAGCTCCGCCTGTCTGAGCTCCGCCACCGAGTCCCGGAGTTTGGTCGATGACTCGTTGAAGGTACGGGCGAGGCCGGCCAGCTCGTCGGAGCCGCGCACCTCGATCCGGGTGTCGAGCTCGCCCCGGCCGATGCCCGCGGCGGCCCGCCTGAGGTCGCGGACCGGACGCAGTACGCTGCGGGCCGCGAGCAGCGCGGGCACGAGGGCGATGAGCAGGGCGGGCAGGGCGCCGTCGCGGGCCGCGGTCACCAGGGCGTCGGCATTGGCCTGTTCGGTGCTGAGGCTCATCACGGCGTAGAGGACGAGCCCGGTGGGCTGGCCGCCGTCGCCGCGGTCGACGGTGGCGGGCATCCCGACGGCCAGCCAGGGGCGACCGCCGCTGACGACCCGCTGGAAGGTGCCGTGCGTACCGGCGCGGTTCTCGGCACGCAGTTCGGGCGTGATCAGGCCGGAGGCCGGGCGGCCGGTGGAGGAGGCCCGCAGCTTGCCGTACTCGGCGTGGACGGTCCACGGATGCGGCTTGCCCTCGCGGGCCAGGGTCCGGCAGATCCGCCGCAGCTGTTCCTCGTCGACCGGCAGGGTCACGGCCTGGGCGCCGGTCCGGTCCCGGAACTGGTCCACCGCCGTGTCCTGGGCCTGCTGGAGGATGGCGGTACGGGCCTCGCGGTAGGTGAGGGCGGCGGTGGTGGCGGCACTGATCGCGGCGACCAGGAGGAAGGCGCCGACCAGCCGGGTGCGCAGGCCGAACCGGGTGGTGAGCGACCTCATCCGAGCGGACCGAACCGGTACCCGAAGCCTCGCACGGTCTGGATGTACCGCGGGCGGCCGGGAACGTCCTCGACCTTCTGCCGCAGCCGTCGTACGCACGCGTCGACCAGCCGGGCGTCCCCGTGATAGCTGTGCTCCCAGACGTACTCCAGGAGGTGCTGACGGCTGAAGACCTCCTCGGGCGAGGCGGAGAGATGGAGCAGGAGCCTCAGTTCGGACGGGGCGAGCAGCAGGCGCTGTCCGGCCTTGGTGACGGTCAGCCCGGTACGGTCGACGGTCAGGTCGCCGTGCGTCTCGCTGCCGTCCCGCCCGGCAGGTGCGGTGAGCCGGCGCAGGACGGCGCGGATCCTGGCCTCGATGACCTCGGTGCGGGCCGGTTTGACGATGTAGTCGTCGGCTCCCGCCTCCAGTCCCACGATCACGTCGAAGTCGTCACCGCGGGCGGTGAGCATGATGATCGGGAGCTGACTGGTCTCGCGGATCCGGCGGCAGACCTGGACCCCGTTCATCTCCGGGAGCATCAGGTCGAGCAGCACCAGGTCGGGCCGGAACGCATCGAGCGCCGCCAGCCCCGCCTCGCCGCTCGCCACCCCGCACAGCTCATGGCCGCGCCGCCGCAGCCCGAGTCCGACCCCTTCACGTACGGAGGGGTCGTCTTCGATCAGCAACACGCGCGGCATGGCAGCAGTATCCCAGTCGCCGAACAGGCATCCGAATCCGCACCCGCCGGACTCGGACACTCCGGAGGGAGACCTTCCGGACTCAGGCCCTCCGCAGGCGGGCCCGGCCCGTCCCGATCGCCGCGCTGACCTCCCGCAGCCGCAGCGGGCGGGCCAGCAGGGCCACGGTGAGCAGCAGGACGAGCGTGCCCGCGCCCAGCGCGGCGAAGTCCCCGGCCCCGGCGCAGGCCCACGCGGCCAGGTATCCCAGCAGCCCGGCGGGGACCGCCGCCGCCACGAGCCGGAGCTGCGCTCCGAGCGCGGCCGAGCGCAGCGGCGAGGTCCCTGCGCCGAGCCTGCGGTGCAGCACGTACGCGGTGGCGGCGAAGCCCGCGAACAGGGCCACGGTGTAGCCCCCGGCCATTCCCGTGACGGCCCAGCGGGGCGGCAGCAGCAGATACGCGGCCACCGCGAGTCCGGCGTTGAGCGCGGCGATCACCAGGTTGAGGAGGAAGGGCGTGCGGGTGTCACTCATCGCGTAGAAGGCCCGGGAGAGCACGTACTGCCCCGAGTAGGCGATGAGGCCGGGGGCGAACGCCATGGTCATGCCCGCCATCACGGCGATGTCCGCGCCGCCGGTCCGCCCGTACCCGTACACCGCGCCCATCGCCCACGGAGCCAGCGCGAAGAGCAGGGCCACCGCGGGTATCACGAGCGCGGCCGAGGTGCGCAGGGCGTAGGAGACGTCGTGGCGCAGCGCCGGCAGGTCCCGGTCGGCGGCGGCGCGGCTCATCCGGGGCATCAGCGCGGTCACGAGCGAGACGGTCACGATGCCGTGCGGGACCACCCACAGCTGGAAGGCGTAGCTGTACGCGGTGTATCCGGCGCCGCCCGCCAGCCCCTGGTCCTCGGCGCGCAGACCGACGGTGGTGGAGAGCCGGGTCACCACCCAGTAGGCGATCTGGTTGGTGAGGACCAGCGCGACGAGCCAGCCCGCCGCGCGCAGCGGCCGGGTGAGGCCGCTGCCCCGCCAGTCGAACCGGGGCCTCCAGCGGAATCGCGCGGCGCGCAGTGCGGGCAGCAGGGCGAGGGTCTGGAGGACGATCCCGGCGGTCGTGCCCCAGCCGAGCAGCCGGGCCCGTTCCGGGGTGAGGACCCCGTCGGAGCCGGTCGCGAGAGCCAGGTAGAGCCCGAACACCCCGATGATCACCAGGTTGTTGAGGACCGGGGTCCACATCATCGCGCCGAACCGGTCCCGGGCGTTGAGGACTTGGCCCAGGAGAGTGAACAGCCCGTAGAAGAGGATCTGCGGCAGGCAGTAGCGGGCCAGGGCGACGGTCATGTCCGCCTGGGCTCCGTCGTAGCCGGGGGCGTAGACCTCGACGATCCAGGGGGCGGCGAGGACCGTGAGGCCGGTGAGGGCGAGGAGACCGACGGTGCACAGGGTGAGGAGCCGGTCGGTGTACGCGGCTCCGCCGTCGGCGTGCTGCTTCGTCGCGCGGACCAGCTCGGGGACGAAGACGGCGTTGAGCGCGCCGCCGATGAGCAGGGTGTAGAGGATGTTGGGCACGGTGTTGGCGACGTTGTACCCGTCGGCCTGGAGGCCGGTGCCGAGTGCGGCGACGACGACCGCCGAGCGGATGAAGCCGGTCGCCCGGGAGACGAGGGATCCGGCCGCCATGACGGCACCGTCGCGCAGCGCCGAGCGGGGTGCCGTGGGGGGCGCTGAGGCGGGTGCCGAGGGGGGCTCCGGGGCCGCGGCCTCGGTACGTTTCGCCGCTGCGCCCATGTGTCCCCCGTTGTTCTCCGGCCGTCGGGTCAGGCGTGGAGGGTAACCCGCGCGTGCCGCGCGCGGGTGCGGGAGGCCCCGCATGTGACCGGACGATGACCGTTGTGCTGCGGTACATGTCACACAGGGCATTTCCCGGTTTTCGGCTGATTTGCGGAACCTATCGTCGGATGTACGCCTCTCCCTCGACGAAGAACAATGCCTTGGAGGTATTTCCGTTGATCGCTGCACGTCGGCCCGTACGCCGTTCCGCTCCGCTCGGCCGCCCGGTCCGGCTTTCCCTGATCGCCGGTACCGCGGTGCTCGGGTCTCTGCTCACCGCGTGCTCCGGGGCCGCCGCCTCGGACTCGGGCTCGGACTCGGCGAAGGGCGGCGGTTCTGCAACCGCGGCCGCCGAGGAGCCCAGGATCTCGGTGAACCTGCACGGCGACCGGGCCGCCCCCGGCAAGCCGGTGAAGGTGACCCTCGCCTCCGGGAAGCTGAAGGCGGTCACGGTGAACGCGGACGGCGGCGCGGCGCTGACCGGCCGGATATCCGCCGACGGCCGGACCTGGACATCCGGGCGCCCGGCCGCACCGGGCACCACGTACGGGGTGGTGGCGAGCACCGCGGGGGGCGGCAGCGCGAAGGCCGGGTTCACCACCGCCGACGCGGAGAAGGTCAACAAGCTGACACTGGCCCCCGGCAAAGACACCACGGTCGGCATCGCCCAGCCGCTGTCGGTCGTCTTCGACCACCCGGTCAAGGACCGGGCGGCCGTCGAGAAGGCCCTGAAGGTCTCCACCTCGGACGACACCGAGGGTTCCTGGGGCTGGCTGCAGGACTACTCCGGCAAGGACCGCGTCGACTGGCGGCCCAAGGAGTACTGGAAGTCCGGTACGAAGGTCACGCTCGACGCCGATCTCAACGGCATCGACTCCGGCCCGTCGGGCGGCTGGTTCGTACGCGACTACCGGACCACCTTCACGATCGGCGCCGATCAGGTCGTCGCCGTGGATCTCGACCGCCACCGGCTGTCGCTGAAGCGGGACGGGAAGACCGTGATGGACGTGCCCATGTCGGCTGGCACCCCCGGCGGCGAGAAGGCGTCCTGGCGCGGCACGGCCGTGCTCATGTCCAAGGAGGGCACGATCAACATGCGCTCCGAGACGGTGGGCCTCGGTGACGCCTACGACAAGATGGTCGACTACTCGATGCGGCTGACCTGGTCCGGGATGTACGCCCACGCGGCGCCCTGGAACGCGGCCTACTTCGGGGTCGCCAACCGGAGCTCGGGCTGCCTCGGGATGAGCGACGCGAACGCCGGTGCGCTGTACGGGCAGGTACGGGCCGGCGACCCGTTCGAGATCACCGGCGCGGATGCCAAGGGCACCGTGGCGGAGGGCAACGGCTACGGGGCGTGGAACGTGTCGTGGGCCGACTGGCAGGCGAAGAGCGCGCTGCGGGGCACGGGCACGTCGGCGTGAACGGACCTGACCGCCGCCTTCCCCTCCGGACTCCGGCGGGGAGGCAGCTGGTCGAGCACCGCCCGGCCCGGCGCAGCTGACCTTCTTCTCGCCCGGGAAGGCCCGGTGCACGGGCCCGTCGTCCCGTACGAGAAGTGATCACCGGCTGCTGCCGGGCGGGCACCGCTCTGCTGGAACCGCCTCGCGGCGGCCCCGGCTACTGCACTCCCGGCAGCAGCGTCCCCGGTTCGGCCGGTGCGATCTCCACGGCCTTCATCTTCGGATTGCGCCGTTCCCGCTTGGCCACCCAGGTCGCGAACCAGGAGAGCAGCATGCACATCCCGATGTAGATCGGCGAGATCACCATCACCACCGGGATGAAGGGAAGATCGTAGTCGAGGTTGGACGCGATGAGCTTGCCCGCGTGCAGAAATTCCTCGTACGTGATCAGGTAGCCGAGCGAGGTGTCCTTCAGCGCCACGACCAACTGGCTGATGATGGTGGGCAGCATGGCGCGCACCGCCTGGGGGGCGAGGACGAAGGTGGTGACCTGTGTCTTGCGCATGCCCAGGGCGTACGCGGCCTCGCCCTGGCCGCGCTCCACGGAGTTGATCCCGGCACGGAAGACCTCGGCGAGCACCGAACCGTTGTACAGCGTCAGCCCGGCGACCAGGGCGGGCAGCGGCTGTACCTTCAGCGCCACGAAGATGAAGAAGATCATCACCAGCACGGGCATGGCCCGGAAGAACTCCACGAGCAGCGTCGCGATCCAGCGCACCGCCCGGTGCTCGGAGAGCCTGCCGACCGCGAGGACGCCGCCGAGCAGCAGGGAGAGCACCGCCGCGTACGCGAACGCCTTGAGGGTGTTGCCCAGCCCCCGCAGCAGCAGTTCCTGGATGCCCTTGTACTGGAAGGGGGCCCACTTGGCGGCGGCGAACTGCCCGGTGTCGACGAGCAGATAGATCACCCAGCCGGCCAGGGCGAGGATCAGGACCGTCGAGGCGATCCCGTAGAGCCGGTGGCGCTTGCGGGTCGCCGGGCCCGGGATGTCGTAGAGCGCGGTGGCCGCGGGTGCGGTGCGGGTGGTCATCGGGCGACTCCCCAGCGCTTCTCCAGCACGTTGAAGAGCGCACTGATGGACAGGGTGATGATCAGGTAGCCGACGGCGATCCAGACGAACGACCAGATGATGCTGTAGCCCAGTTCGTTGAGGGTCTTGTAGGTGCCGAGCAGTTCGGTGACGCTGAACGCCCCGGCGATCGCCGAGTTCTTGGCGAGGGCGATGAGCGTGGAGCCGACCGGCGGGATCACCGTCCGGAACGCCTGCGGCAGCACCACGGTGCTCAGTGTCTGTCCGAACGTCATGCCCAGGCTGCGCGCTGCCTCGCCCTGCCCCGTCGGCACGGTGTTGATGCCCGAGCGCAGTACCTCGCAGATGAACGCGGAGGTGTAGCAGCCGAGCGCGAGGACCGCGAAGAGCTTGAAGGGCAGGACGAGTCCGAAGCGGGGCAGTCCGAGCAGGACCGCGAAGAACAGCAGGGTCAGCGGGGTGTTGCGCAGCACCGTCACCCAGACCGTGCCGATCACCCGCAGCGAGCCGACCGGGGCGACCCGGCACGAAGCCATGAGGAAGCCGAGGACCAGGGCCAGGGCCGAGGCGTAGACGGTCAGCTCGACGGTGCCCAGGAAGCCCTTGCCGTAGAGCGAGAAATTGTCGGTGAGTACGTTCATGTGCGATGCCCGCCTCCTCAGGCAGCCGGATAGCGGTCGATGGGCGGCGGCGTCGGCGCGGGTGCCCCGGACAGACCGAGCGTGGCCTCGAACGCCTTCTTCCAGTTGCCGTTCTTCTGGTTGGCCTCCAGCGCGTCGTCGAGCGCGAACCGCAGCGCGTTGTCGCTGCGCGGGACGCCGATGCCGTACGGCTCCTGGGAGAAAGGCTTGCCCACGACCTTCATCTCGTCGGGCGCCTTGGCAGCGAAGCCCAGCAGGATGGCGTCGTCGGTGGTGACGGCGTCGACCTGGTAGGTGAGCAGGTTGTCGACGCAGATCGAGTACGTGTCGTAGGCGACCAGGATCGCCTTCGGGAACTCGGCGGCGATGCGCTGGTACGGAGTCGATCCCGCGGCCGAGCAGACGGTCCGGCCGGCCAGGTCCTGCGGGCCGTTGATGCCGTGCTCGTCGGTGCGGACCAGCAGACCCTGCCCGGCCATGTAGTAGGGCCCGGCGAATCCGACGAGCTTCTTGCGCATGTCGTTGATGGTGTAGGTGCCGACGTAGTAGTCGATCTGCCCGTTCTGCAGGGCCGTCTCGCGGTTGGCGGAGGCGATGGTCCGGAAGCGGATCGTCTTCGGGTCGAAGCCGAGCGAAGCCGACATCATCCTGGCGATCTCGATGTCGAAGCCGGAGTAGACGCCGGTGGCGGGGTCCTTCTCGCCCAGGTAGGGCTGGTCCTCCTTGGCCCCGACCCGGAGGTAGCCGCGTTTCCTCGCCTTCGTCCAGGTCGGCGAGGCGGGCAGCCGGAAGGCGGTGTCGACCTTGTACACCGGGAGCTGATCGGGCTTGGGGCCCTTGACCGGCGGACTGCCCTCCTTGCCGCAGGCGGCGGCGAGCACACCCAGCAGCAGGGCGGCACAGACGGCCAGGACTCTTCTCGTACGCGGTACGGTGCGCAATGCGGAACCCCCCGTCAGTGCTTGAGGATCTTGGACAGGAAGTCCTTGGCGCGTTCGCTCTCCGGAGCGGTGAAGAACGCCTCGGGGGTGCGGTCCTCGACGACGCGTCCGTCGGCCATGAAGACCACGCGATTGGCGGCGGAGCGGGCGAAGCCCATCTCGTGGGTGACGACGACCATGGTCATGCCGTCCCGGGCGAGCTGCTGCATGACCTCCAGCACCTCGTTGATCATCTCCGGATCGAGTGCCGAGGTGGGCTCGTCGAAGAGCAGCGCCTTGGGGTCCATGGCGAGGGCTCGGGCGATGGCGACGCGCTGCTGCTGGCCGCCGGAGAGCTGGGCGGGGAACTTGTCGGCGTGTGCGGCGAGTCCGACCCGTTCCAGCAGTTCGCGGGAGCGCCGGTCGGCCTCGTCCTTCTTCCGCCTGCGGACCTTGATCTGGGCGAGCGAGACGTTGGCCAGCACAGTGCGGTGCGCGAACAGGTTGAACGACTGGAAGACCATGCCGACTTCGGCCCGGAGCCGGGCCAGCCCCTTGCCCTCCTCGGGGAGGGGTCTGCCGTCGATCGCGATCCGGCCGGACTCGATCGTCTCCAGCCGGTTGATGGTCCGGCACAGTGTCGACTTGCCGGAGCCCGAGGGGCCGATGACCACCACCACCTCCCCGCGGCCCACGGTGAGATTGATGTCCCGCAGTACGTGCAACTGCCCGTAGTACTTGTTGACGTCCCGCAGTTCGATCAACGGATCGACGGCCATACGCTGCCCTACCCACTTTTTCTCTGTGCCGAGGTCAGCGCAAACTATCCATCCCGAAAAGGGACTTCGCCCCCGACACGCATAAATGAGGCATAAGGCGTCTTATGTGCTTGTCGTCGGACCCGCCTTATCCTTCGGCGGATTCCGAGTACACCTGCGAGAGTTCGGGGCTGCCCGCCATCGCCCAGTCCAGCCCGGCACCGACCACGTCGATCTCCCGGCCGGTGGCGAGCCGCACCACGGGCTGGCCGCCGGGCCGGACACCCCAGACCGCTCCGGGAACGTTCCGCACCAGGACCGTGCCGAGGTAGAGGCCCGCGTCATTGCCCAGCCAGGGCAGCTCCTCCGGATCGTCGCGCCAGTGCGGCGGCAGTTGGTCGAGTCCCGCCAACGACGCCGGACTGTCGTCCAGTCGGAGCCCGCGCTGCCCCGCGCGGACCCGGAGCAGCTCGCACTCGGCCAGGAGTTCGGCCACGCCCTCGGGATCATCCGCGAACGCGGCGGCCAGCCCCTCGCCTTGCACCCCGCCGTGCCGCTTACGCCAGTTGTCCAAGAAAGGGATGTTCATACCACTCAGGGTCGCATCCCGGCCACGCCGCGCACCACAGGGCGCGCGGTCCGCCGGGCGGGCAACGCACCGGTGACACCGGAGTGAAGCACCGGGGCCGGGAGAACCGGGGTGGAGGCGGAACGTTCCGGGCTGGTACCTTCGCCTCCATGTCCAGCCCCGAGTCCGACAGAGGCTAGCCACCGGTCCGCCGGTGGCCGATCCGCAGTCGACAGGCCACTGCCGCAGGACCACCGCTGTGTGGGCCCGCGTTCCTCCCGCGCGTCTCCGCCGGGTCATGTCCGTGATCACCCCGGACGTTCTTCCGCGTTGCCGCCCGCTCCTGCCGGGCGGGTGCGGGCCCACACCCCCTGTTCGGTCCCTCTGTCAGCCTTCCATGGGGTCTCTTCATGCCATTCGCCGTCTACGCGCTCGGGCTCGCCGTCTTCGCCCAGGGCACCTCCGAATTCATGCTGTCCGGTCTGCTCTCGGACATCGCCGCCGACCTGCACGTGTCCATCCCCGCCGCGGGGCTGCTGACCTCGGCCTTCGCGGTCGGAATGGTCCTGGGGGCGCCCTTGATGGCGCTCTTCAGCCGGAACTGGCCGCGCCGCCGCGCCCTGGTGTTCTTCCTCTGCGTCTTCTGCGCCGTCCATGTCGTCGGCGCGCTCACCCCCGGATACGGGCTGCTGCTGGCGACCCGGGTCGTCGGGGCGCTGGCCAACGCCGGATTCTGGGCGGTGGCCCTGGTCACCGCGGTCTCCCTGGCCGGGCCCGGGGCGCGGGCCCGCGCCACCTCGGTGGTGGTCGGGGGCGTGACCCTCGCCTGTGTGGCCGGAGTGCCCGCCGGTGCGGCGCTGGGCGGGCACTGGGGGTGGCGGTCGGCGTTCTGGGCGGTGGCCCTGGTCTCCGTACCGGCCGTCCTGGTGATCGCGAAGAGCGTTCCGGCGGGGCGGCCCTCGGCGGACCCGGTGCCCGCCCGCGTCGAACTGCGGGCCCTGGCCGCGCCGCGGCTGCTGCTGGTCCTGGTGACGATGGCGCTCGTGCAGGGCGCGACCTTCTGCGCGTTCTCCTACGTGGAACCGCTCGTCACCCACGTCACCGGGCTGGGCCCGGCCTGGGTTCCCGGGCTGCTGGCGCTCTTCGGGCTGGGCTCGTTCCTCGGCGTCACGGCCGCCGGGCGGTTCGCGGACAGCCGCCCGGCCGGCTTCACCGCGGCCGGGCTGCTGGCGCTGACGGCGGGCTGGGCCGGATTCGCACTGACCTCGGGAAGCACCTACGCAACGGTGCCGCTCGTGCTCGTCATGGGGATGCTCGCGTTCGGCACCGGTACGGCGCTGATCTCCTGGGTCTTCCGGCTGGCGCCCGGCGCACCGACGCTCTCCGGCTCGTTCGCCACGGCCGCGTTCAACGTGGGGGCCGCGCTCGGCCCCTGGCTGGGCGGACTGGCGATCGGCGCGGACCTCGGCTTCCGGTCCCCGCTGTGGGTGAGCGCCGTGCTGATGGCCCTGGCCCTGGGGCCCGCCCTGCCGGTCATGGCCGGGGCGCGGACAGGGGCGGGAGCCAAGGCTGAGGCCGGGGCTCCCGCGGCCTGACCGGCGGGATGGTGGTGCCCCGCCCGGCGCTGAACGGGCGGGGCCGTCCTCGGTCACAGCAAGCAGCCAGCAAGCGGGATTAAGGACGAAACCACGCTAGCCCCCGGCACTGACAACGGGCTCAGACGGCGAGGTCCACGACCACCGGGGCGTGGTCGGAGGCACCCTTGCCCTTGCGCTCCTCGCGGTCGACGTAGCTGTCCTCGACGGCCGCGACGAACGGGGCGTTGCCGTAGACCAGGTCGATCCGCATGCCCTTGTTCTTCGGGAAGCGCAGCTCGCGGTAGTCCCAGAAGGTGTACGGGCGGTCGTACTTGAGCGGGCGCGGCATGACGTCGGACAGCCCCTCCTCGCGCAGCGCGGCAAGGGCGGCGCGCTCGGCGGGGGTGACATGCGTGGCGCCCTCGAACAGCGCCGGATCCCAGACGTCGTCATCGGTCGGGGCCACGTTGAAGTCGCCCAGCACCGCGAAGGGCCGCGTACCTCCGGCGTCCTCGGCGACAGCCTTGCGCAGGGCCTCGAACCAGCGCAGCTTGTAGCCGTAGTGCGGGTGCTCGATCTCGCGGCCGTTGGGCACGTAGACCGACCAGACGCGGACCGGACCGCAGGTCGCGGAGATCGCCCGCGGCTCCTGCGCCCCGTCGTACTCCGGGCCGTCCGCCAGCCCCTCCACGACATCGGCCAGGCCGACCCGGGAGACCAGCGCCACGCCGTTCCACCGGCCCGTGGCGTGCACCGCGGACTCGTAGCCGATCTCGCGGAGGGCGTCCGCCGGGAACTGCTCGGCGGCGCACTTGGTCTCCTGGATGCACAGCACGTCCGTGCCGCTGCTCTCCAGCCATGCCAGCAGCCTCGGGAGCCGGGCGGTGATCGAATTGACGTTCCAGGTGGCGATGCGCATGTACGTAAACCTAGCGGTTGGCACCGACAGCCGCCGGACCGGCGGCGGTCACAGGCCCGTCGATTCGCCGGGGGCCAGCCGTCCGTGGTCGGCGGGCGCGAGGGAGCCGATCTGGTGGTCGTAGATCGGGCGGGCGAGATCGGTGAGCAGCGCGTCGTGGATGTCGATGGCGCGGCGCGGCGCGACCTCGCGTACGTAGTCGATGACCTCGGAGATCTTGTTCCAGGGGGCCATCACCGGAACCATCAGGGTGTCGACGGGCCGGTCCGGGACGGTGAGCGCGTCGCCCGGGTGGAAGAGCGAGCCGTCGACCAGGAAGCCGATGTTGGTGATCCTCGGGAGGTCCGGGTGGATCACCGCGTGCAGTTCGCCGTGCACCTGCACGTCGAAGCCCGCCGCGGAGAAGGTGTCGCCGTGGCCGACGGTGTGGACCCGGCCGGGGAAGGCCGCGGCAAGCCGGTCGGCGACGCTGCGCAGGGTCCAGATCTCGGCCGACGGGTCGGCCTCCATCGCCGCGCGCAGCCGCCCCTCGTCGAAGTGATCGGGGTGCTCGTGGGTCACCAGCAGCACGTCGGCACCGGCGGCGGCGTCCGGCTCGGAGAAGGCGCCCGGGTCGATGACGAGCGTGCGCCCGTCCTTCTCCAGGCGGATGCAGGAGTGCGTCTTCTTGGTCAGGGTCGGGTGCACGGGGTTCACGGCGTCCATGGGCCCATCCTGCTACGGCCGGGGGCGGGTTTCCTCCTGGATCACGGACTGGGCGACGGAGAAGGCGGCACCGGCGGCGGGCACACCGCAGTACACGGCGGTCTGCATCAGCACCTCCTTGATCTCCGCCGGGGTGAGACCGTTGCGCAGGGCGGCCCGGACGTGCGCGGCCAGGCTCTCCAGGCGGCCGGAGGCGATCAGCGCGGTGAGAGTGACACAGCTGCGGGTGCGGCGGTCCAGGCCCTCCCTGTTCCACACCTCGCCCCAGGCGTAGCGGGTGACGAGCTCCTGGAAGTCCCCGGTGAAGTCGTCGGCGGCGGCCAGGGCCCCGTCCACATGGGCGTCGCCCAGCACCTCGCGGCGGATCTTCAGACCGGGCTCGTACGGGTCGGGACGTCCGGTGGTGCTCGGGGGCTGCGGTGCGGCGGCGGTGATCTCCGCGACGGGCAGCACGGGGGCGGAGAGCTGCGGGATGGGCGCCGGGACGGGGATGGCGGCGAGGGTGTCCTGCCAGGCCGACGAGAAGTGGGTGAGCAGCAGGTCGGTGACGGCGGCGGGCTGCTCGACCGGCGCGAGGTGGGAGGCGCCGGGGACCAGCGCGAGCCGGGCGTCGGGGATGCCCGCGACGAGGGTGCGGGCATCCCCGGGGCCGGTGACCCGGTCCTCGGAACCGACCAGGACGAGCGTGGGGGCGGTGACACGGCCCAGCTCGCCGCGGATGTCGAAGGCGGCGAGGGCCTCGCAGGCGGCGATGTAGCAGCCGGGGTCGGTGGTGCGGACCATCTGGACGGCCCAGTCGACGATGGCGGACTGGGCGGCGGCGAAGCCGGGGGTGAACCAGCGCTCGGGAGCGGTGCGGGCCATCGGCTCCAGCCCGTTGGTGCGTACGACGACGCCGCGCTGACGGAACTCGTCGGCGCTGCCGAACCGGGGCGAGGCGCCGATCAGGGCCAGGGAGGCGACCCGGTTCGGGTGGCGCAGCGCGAGGTCGGCGCCGATCGCGCCGCCGATGGAGCAGCCCGCGTACCCGAACCGCTGGACCCCGAGGCTGTCGAGGGTGGCGAGCAGCCGGCCGGAGAGGTCGCCGATGGCACTGGCCGGGCGGGCGGGGGCGCCGCCGTGGCCCGGCAGGTCGTAGCGCAGGACTCTCCAGTGCGGGGTCAGCTCGGGTATCTGCCGGTCCCACATGTGCCATGACGTGCCGAGAGAGGGCCCCAGGACCAGGATCGGTGCGTCTTCGGGCCCGTCGAAGCGGTATTGCAGGGTTTCAGTCGTCGTCTCACTCACCCGTTCACGCTCCCATATCCCGCCCTCCGCCGTGCCGCCAGGGCCAGAAGGTCCGGGCGGACGCGGGCACGGACGCGGCAGGGTCCGCCCCGGCCGTGAAGGCGACGGACTCCGGGACCGACGGCCCGGGATCGTCCGCCCGGGTCTCGGACGTCCGAGCTCCGGACGCCGGGGCTCGGACGTCTGAGCTCCGGACGCCGGGGCTCGGACGTCCGGCGCCCGCTGCTGCGCGGCCTTCGCCCACGGCACCCCCGGTGTCCGCCCGTCCAGTGCCTCCGCGCACCCGGCGCGACCGGGCGGCGGCGGGGCGCCGGTCCGAAGGGGCTTCGGGCCTCGCGCCGGCGTCGCCGTGATCACCCCCGCACGCCCCGGCGTCCTGGGCCGCCGCGCCTCGCACGCCCTCGCGCGGGCGGGCCGGTCCGCGCCGCTTCCGGCCGGACCCGGCCCGTTCCCCTCACCCGTCGGCCGTCGCGACGGCGCCCGGCGGCATCCCGCGGGTCAGCGCAGCCCGGCGAAGAGGTCGTTCTCGGGCACGGACGCGCCGGTGGCGTCCTTGACGCGTACGAAGGTCTCCATGCCCATCAGCTCGCCGAACCTCTCCTTGCCCATCTTGAGGAAGAAGATGTTCTCGCCCTGACTGGCGTGCGCGGCCAGCGCGTCGAACTTCTGGCCGCTGAACGCGGTGGTGTCCACCCACGTGGTGATCTCGTCGTCGGGCAGGCCGATCTCGGCCAGCGCGGCCATCTCGGCGGGATCCGGCTCCGGCATGTCCCCACCGAACTCGCGCATGGTCTCCCCGAACCTCTGCATCGTCGAGCGGGGCATCGTCGTCCAGTACACCTTCGGTGTCAGCCCGGTCATCTCCAGCGCCGCCATCGTGATGCGGTGGGCCTGGATGTGGTCGGGGTGGCCGTAGAAGCCGTTCTCGTCGTAGGTGACGACCACGTCGGGCCGGTAGTGCCGCATGAGTTCCGCGAGCCGGGCAGCACCTTCCTCCACGGGGGTCTGCCAGAAGGATCCGGGAGCGTCGTTGCCCGGCCAGCCGGCCATCCCGGAGTCGGCGTAGTCCAGCAGCTCCAGGTCGCTGATCTTCAGGACGTCACAGCTCTCCTTCAGTTCCTGGCTGCGCATCAGGGCGACGGCCGCTGGATCATGCCCGGGGTCGCCCGGCTTGGCGCCCCCCGGTCCGTCACCGCAGCCGCCGTCGGTACACGTCACGAGAACCGTGCGGATGCCTTCCGCCGCGTACCGCGCGAGGACCCCTCCGGTGCTGGTGGCCTCGTCATCGGGGTGGGCGTGTACGGCCATGAGCGTCAAGGGTCGGTCGGTCATGAAACAGTCCTCCTGCGGAAATGCGTCCTGGTTCTTATGCGCGGCGGGCGTACCACGGTCCTGGGGCCCGGGTCCTGGCGGGGCGGACGACCTCGCGGTCTCCGCGTCCCCCGCCCGTACGGCGCCGGTCCCCCGTTCGATGCAACCGCGCCGACCGGACCGGCTGTTCCCGGCGCGGCCCATTGGTCTGCCGGACGCGGGAGTTTCCTCACGACCACGGTCCAGGTACCGCCTTCACGTCGCAGCGTCGTCGGACGCCCGCGGACCGGCGTCCCGGCGCGCGGGGGCGGCGACGGCTCCCGGCAGGGCGCATCGGCCCTCCGGTCCGTGGACGAGGACGCCCGGCGGACCCGCCGCCGTGTCCGTGCCGTGCCCGTGCCATGTGCGTGCCGTGTGCGTGCCGGGGCCGCCCGCCGCATGCGGTCAAGAGGGCCCCTCCGGCCAGCGGACTCACAGAAATGGACATACCTCGCGAGTTGCTTCAACGAGGCCATACCGCCTGATAGTTATGAGCCTGCTGTACCGACCCAACCCGCCGGAGTGCCCTCCTGTCGCGGACGCGCAGGAGAGACGCACCCGCCTGCTGGAACGAGGTATGTCCATGAGATTGCTCAGCCGCGCCCTCGGACGGTCCGCCGCCACCCTCGCCACCGCGTTCGCCCTGGCCTCGCTCGGTGCCACCGCCACCGCCGCCGCGCCGACGTCCGCCGCCTCCGTCGGGCCCGTCAAGCTCTACATCCAGGGGTTCGGCAGCGGCCCGCAGAACGTCGCCGAGCAGTCCGCCCGCGCGAGCGGACTCGATGCCGCGGTCGCCCGCGGCTTCGCCCGGACCGAGTGCCGGGTGAGTGCCGGTCCCGCCGTCGTCAACTCGCTGCCCAACGGGTGGGTGCAGGTGCACATCGAGTACCTGTGCACCGGCGAACCGAACGTGGGCTCCCCCACCTTCGTACTCAACCGCTACCACAAGAGCTCCGACACCCTGAGCACTCCGTGGGACGCCCCCGCCGGCTACCAGCTCCAGGGCCCCCTGGGCAGCCTGTACACCGCGCCCACCCCCGACACGCAGCCCCTCTACCTCTGCCAGGTGCGCGGCGACCACTTCGCCACCACCGACGTCGGCTGCGAGGGCCAGACGTACGTGACGCGTCTTGGCTGGCTGTACAACGCGCAGCCCGCCGGAGTGCCGAGCCTGCCCCTGCTGCGTTGTCTGCGCAAGGAGAACCGGCAGATCTTCGAGTCCCACCAGGCCGACTGCGAGGGCCAGATCCACGGCGGCATGCTCGGCTACGTCCTGCCCTGACCACCCGGCCCGCCCCGTCCGGGCGGTGCCACCACGGGCGGAGGGCTCCCGGACCGGCCCGAGGCGCCCTTCCTGCCCGTGGCGTGGTGCGCTATGCAGGTGTCCCCTTCCTGAGGAGGAGCCCTGATGAGCGCAGAGGACGACCGGCACGGCACCAGCGGGCCGACGAGCATGACGCGTTTCGACGAGGTCTACAGCCAGCCCGATCCGCGGTCGTACTTCGGCGCTCTGGGGCCGCTGGGGTATCAGACGCCTCATCACGCCCAGAGCGTCTTCCGCCGCCTCCTGTCCTTCGTCGGCCTGTCCGGGGACGGCACGCACCCGGCGGAGCGCGGGGCCGAAGCCGTGGTCCTGGACATCTGCTGCTCGTACGGCATCAACGCGGCCCTCCTCAACCACCATGTGACGTGGGAGGAGCTGTACGAGCGCTACACCTCGCCCCGGGCCGCCCGCATGACGACCGGCGAGCTGATGGAGTCCGACCGCCGCTACTACGCCGCGCGGCGCCGCGCGGACGCCGTCCGCGTCGTCGGCCTCGACATCGCCGCTCCGGCCCTCGCGTACGCGCACGCCGTCGGTCTGCTGACGGCGGGCTTCGCCGAGAACCTGGAGACCGGTGCGCCCAGCCCGGCGCTGTACCAGGCCACGCGCGGCGTGCGTCTGATCACGGTGACCGGCGGGGCGAGCTTCCTGTCGGCCCGGACCTTCGCCTCGCTGCTGGCGGGCAGGGACGAGCCCGCCTGGGTGGCCTCCTTCGTCCTGCGCACCGGCTCCTACCGCGCCATCGCCGAGGGCCTGGACCGGTTCGGTCTGACCACACAGGAGTACACCGGTCGCACCTACCCGCAGCGGCGCTTCACCGACGCCGCCGAACAGCGGGGCGCCATCGCCGCCGTGCGCGCGCTCGGCAACGACCCCCGGGGCAAAGAGACCGACGGCTGCTTCCACACGGCCCTGCACCTGGCGCGGCCGGCCGCGCACGCCGCCGCCCATCCGCTGCACGCTCTGCTGCGCGACGCGTGAGCGCCCGGCCCGGCAGACCGTTCCAGGACGGCGGTCCGGGCCATCGGCCGGTGAGGACGGTGCCGGCCGCCCTCCCTCCGCCCGCGGGACGTGAGGTGCCTGCGGCCGTCGCCGTGGTCACCACCCCGCGTGTCCGCGGACGGCACGACGCCCACCGGGCCGACGAGAGGACACGGGGCCGCGGAAGGCCATGTGCGAACAGCGCGGTCAGACCGGCGCCGTCGGCATCGGCATCGGCCTCCGGGGACGAGGTCCGGCCCCGGAGGAAGCAACGCGGGTGAAACATCCCGCCGCCCCCATCGCATCTAAAGGGAGTAAGGGACGAGGCAAGGGGAGGGTGGCGGATGAGACGGTCCCAGGAGACCGCCTTCCGGGAGTTCGCGGCAGCCCGCATGGGGCATCTCTTCCGTTCGGCATGCCTGCTGACCAGCGGCGACACCCATCTCGCCGAGGATCTGGTGCAGGAGACACTGGGGCGGATGTACGTGGTCTGGGGGTCGTCGAGGCTCGGCAATCCGGCGGCGTACGCGCAGACCGTTCTCGTGCGGGTCTTTCTGGCGCACCAGCGGCGGCGCTCGTCGGGAGAACGGCCGAGCGACGAGATCCCCGAGGCCCCGGAGACGGCCGCGCAGGGTGATGCCTCACTGCGGCTCACGCTCCTGGAAGCACTGCGGAAGCTGCCCGCGAAGGACCGGGCGGTGGTCGTGCTGCGGTACTGGGAGGACCGGTCCATCGCGGAGACCGCGGACGTCCTCCATGTCAGCTCCGCGGCCGTACGCACCCGCAGTACCCGTGCGCTCGCCCGGCTGAGGGCGCAACTCGGCGACAGCATCAAGGACTTCGCCGCGCACTGATCGGCCCGACTGGCTATTTCGAGAAAGGGTGGTGGTTCGGCATGTCTGGAAACCAGGAGGATCTGGACGCCTTCGAGGGCGGGCTCGGTGACGCGCTGCGCCACACCGGGGAGGTCTTCTCCGTGGAAGGGCGCCCGCTGGTGGACGGCGGGATCGCGCACGGCCGGCGCAGGCTGCGGCGCAGGCGGGCCGCGGCCATGACCGGCAGCGTCGCGGCGCTCGCCGTCGTGGGGCTCGGGGCGTCGTACGCCACGGGCGCGTTCGGCGGCGGTCCGGGGACCGGCGGTGCGGGCGTGGCCGCGCGGCCGGACGGGCAGGAGACCGGCCCTTCGGCGAAGTCGTCGTCCGGCAAGGGGCCGCAGCTCTCGGCGCAGCAGGTGATCAAGAGGCTGGAGAGTCTGCTGCCGGAGGGGAAGGTCAGCGAGCAGGCGGGGCGCGGCACGGCCGACCGGTTCGGGCCATCGGCGCACCTCGTCTTCGACGACGGCGAGGGCAGAGCCGCGATCGGTGTGAGCGTCGGCGCCGTCGACCCGGAGGGCACGGAGGCGGAGCAGCAGCTCGCCTGCCCCGACAAGACCTTCGTGCCGTACGACTCCTGCCGGAACGAGACGCTTGCCGACGGTTCGCGTCTGATGGTGTCGCGCGGGTACGAATACGCCGACAAGCGCGTGGACACCAAGTGGTGGCACGCCTATCTCGTGACCCCCGACGGGTACACGGTCGATGCCAGCGAGTGGAACGCGCCCGCGGAGAAGGACGCCGCCGTCTCACGGGCGGAGCCCCCGCTCACGGTGGGGCAGCTGAAGGGACTCGTCACCTCCGGCGTGTGGCGGCCCGTGATGAACGCCCTGGAAAAGGCGGCCCCGGAGCCGGTTCGGCCACCGTCGGCGCGGGAGCAGGACGGCCGGACGATCCTGAGGAAGCTCAAGTCGCTGCTGCCCGCGTCCGCGAAGGTGACCTCCGAGGGGGGTGACGACGCGTACGCGTACGTCGTCGTGAACGACGGCAAGGGCGCGAGCATGGTGCAGATCAACGTGCAGCCGGACATGTCGGACGTGGAGGGCGAGCTGTTCGGGGCCGGGGCGGAGGTGCTCCCGGACGGGACAAAGGTCGTCACGCGTCGGGGACCGGGCGAGAAGGGCGGCACGGGCGTGGTGATGTGGACGGCCGACACCATCCGTACCAACGGCCTGCGGGTCGTGGTGTCCGCGTTCAACTCCGGTTCTCAGCAGACGGAGGCCACACGGCGCACCCCCGCGCTGACCCTGCGGCAGCTGAAGGCGATCGCCACGAGCGGGAAGTGGGCCGGACAGTAGATTCCGGGCGCGGGGCCCCTCGGCCGGGTGGCGCTGGGGAGACTGCTGGAACGGCACCGCGCGGATCAGCGGTGGGTCTCCCCTGGGGGACCGGTGTATCGCGGTGGCGCCCTGGCCGTCCGCAGCCGCGGGTCAGCGGGGCCTCAGCGGCCCGAAGCCGCCCTGCCCGGCCGCTCCGTCCGCGGTGTCCGCCCGGGGAGACGACCGCCCTGGGCAGCTTGGGCGAGACGCACGGACACGGCGCCGCACCACGGGGGTGCGGCGCCGTGCCGCCGGGCCTTCGGCGCGGAGGGCGGGGCCAGGGAAGCGTGAAGGCGCCGGACGGCCGCCCGAGGACCGGCTTCGGCGCGCTCTCGGACCCGTCGAAGCGGTACGGGAGGGCTTCAGCCGTCGTCTCGCTCGCCCTTCCACGCTCCCCTGTTCCCCCGTGCCCCTCCCTCCCCCTCTCCAAGGGCACGTGACGGGCGGCCCCCCTCCGCCCGCTGCCCCCGCCGCCTCCGCCGCCCCCGTCGGCTTCAGCTTCGGCCCGGCCGGTATGGGTGCCCGGTGCGGGTCAGTCCGCGATCAGTCCGGAGTTGGTGGCCGCACCCTTGAAGTTCACGTAGTACTCGGCGCCCGGCGTCGATCCGGAGAAGATCACCGTCCACACGCCCTTGGACGCCGTGATCCAGCCGTGGCACTTGTTGTGCGTACAGACCTGGACCTGGCGGGTGGCGTTGGTCTTGATGTTGATGTCGTTGCAGTAGCCCGCGACAGTGGTCCAGTTGCCGTAGGTGGGGTAGTGCGCCGGGTGGGTGGCGTCGCCCGCCTGGGCCGTGTACGCGAACGCGCTGCCGTAGCAGCTCTTCACCTGTGCACCGGCGCCCGGGGCCTGGGCGGCCTGCGCGGGGGCGGTGAGGACGGTGCACACGGCGGCGGCACCCGCGAGTGCCGCCGCGAAGCGCTTGCTCCCTGCCATCATGACGATCTCCTGTCCGTGGTGTGCGCCACCCGGTCGCGGGCGCCGCACATCAAGACAACTACCGTTCAGAGCAAGCCTGTTAGTGATTCGAACTGCTTCGAATGAGGCATGCGCGCCTACGATTCACCGACGTGATATCCGTGATTCCCGACGCGGGGACGCTGAGCAGGGTCCGGCTTTCGTTGTCCCCGGCGCATGACGTGGTGACGTGGCTGCGGCTCACGGCGGCGGGACGCCGCCATCCGTTCCTGGGCGATCCGGGGCCCGCGGCGCGCTCGGCGCTGCGCAGGCCCGACGTCGCGCTGATCGCGTACTGCCAGCCCGATGGGCGCAACGGGCTCACCTACATGCCCGATCTGCTCACTCCGATGCCGTCCCGCGGCGCCGCGGGACGCGTCTTCGACGAACAGCTGGCCATGATGGACGCGACGTCCGAGGAGGACGCCGCCCACCAGGTCGCCACGGTGCGGTTCGGCGGCGGCCCGATGCCCGCGTCGCTGCGGTCGGCACTAGACGCGGGAGAGTTCGGGCGACGGGTCGCCAACGGCATGCGGCAGTTCTGGAGGGAGGCGCTCGCCGACGAGTGGACCGGTATGTGCGCCGCTCTCGAAGCGGACATCGCCGCGCGCTCGCGCGAGATGGCCGGGCACGGGGTCGGGCATCTCCTCGACACCCTGCACCCGGACATCGGCTGGTCGGGTGGCCGGCTCGACATACGCAAAGGGAGGTACGAGGAAGAGGTCCGGCCGTCCGACAGGGAGGTGGTACTGACGCCGACCCTGCACGCGGAGGTCGGCGTACAGCTGGAGACCTCCGGCGACCTCGTCCTGTTCTACCCGGCGGCCGGTCTCGGCTCCGCGCTGGACCACCCCCGCACCCCCGCGATGGGGAAGCTGCTCGGGCAGAGCCGGGCCGCTCTGCTGGGCGACCTGGACGTCGCGCGGTCCACCGGCGAACTGGCGGCGCGGATCCACCTGTCCCCGGCCACGGTCTCGTACCACCTGGGGGTGCTGCACCGCTCCGGCCTGGTCCTGCGTGCACGCGACCGGCACGTCGTCCGCTACCGGCGCAGCGAGGAGGGCGACGCGCTGCTGGGGCGGCACCAGGGGGCGGGGCGGACGCGGACGTAGCCCGTGGGGAACAGCGGCGACGCCGCGGCCACGGCGTCAGCCGCTGGGCGGCGCGCTCCGGCGACACGCGGTCCGCCGCGCATGCGGGGGTCGCGACACGCGGTCCGGCCGCGCATGCGGGGGTCGCACGTTGCCGATAGCGTCGGCCGGAACCACACACGTCGCCCCGACGGGAAGAAGAAAGGCGGTCGCAGTGTCCCGGAACCGCCGCTTGATCCTGAGCCCGCCGTCCACGGTGTGGAGCCTGCTGTCCGACGGCCGCCGTTACGGGGAGTGGGTCTCGGGAACGCAGCAGGTCATCGCCGCCGACCCGCACTGGCCCGAGGCGGGTGCCCGGCTGCGGGTCCGGGTGGGGGTCGGCGCCGTCACTCTCGACGACACCTGTGTCGTCCGCATCTGCGAACCCGGGCGCCGCCTGGAGCTGGAGGCGAAGGCGGACCCCTTCGGCGCGGCCCGCATCGCCATGAACCTGATCCCTTGGGGCGGGAACACCCTCTTCCTGCTCGAATGGCATCCTCTGCGGGGCCCCGGTACCCGCATGCACGGGCTCCCCGTCGACTACCTCGTCTCCATCCGCAACGGCATGATGCTGACGAAGCTCGCCCGGATCGCCGTCCGCGAGCGGCAGGGCGGCACGGCGGCCCGCCCCTGAGCGCGGGAACCCCCGCCCGGTCCACCACGGACAACGGCGTACGGACCCTGGTTCCCTCCACGGGTCACAGGGTCCGTACGCCGCCACGCCCTACCTGCTGCGGGGTCCGTCGTCGGCCCGGGGGCTCAGCTCGCCGGGGCCGCTCCTCCTCTGCTCAGCCCGTACCGGGAACAGGGTGGACCAGCAGGCCTCCTCCTCGCGCTGTTCCTGGGCCCGCAGCAGCCGGGACTGGACGGCCAGGCAGACCACGGCGGTGGCCCCGGCCACCGCGGGCAGCACGGCCAGGCCCGGGGCCACGGGCAGAAGCAGCAGGAACAGGGTGAGGGGCACCGTGCCCCACCCGGTCAGCACGGCGGCCGCGGCGGGCCGCCGCGAGCGCGGCCGGTCCTGGCCCGCCCGCAGATCGATGTAGGCGGGCAGGTACCAGACGTTTCCGGCTGCGAGGAGTGCGACCACTCCTCCCGCCAGTACTCCGTGGGACATCGGCGGAACTCCTCGGGAAGCGGTTCGCGGGGCGGGCAGGGGGCAGTGCGACGGTCAGTGCGACGCTGCGGATTCCAGCGCGGTGATCTCCGGGTGGTGCAGGTCGAAGGCCGGGGATTCGCTGCGGATGCGGGGCAGGGAGGTGAAGTTGTGCCGGGGCGGCGGGCAGGAGGTGGCCCATTCCAGAGAGCGGCCGTAGCCCCAGGGGTCGTCGACGGTCACCTTCTTGCCGTACTGGCTGGTCTTCCAGACGTTGTAGAAGAAGGGCAGGAACGACAGTCCGAGCAGGAACGATCCGATGGTGGAGAGGGTGTTGAGGGCGGTGAACCCGTCGGCGGCGAGATAGTCGGCGTACCGGCGCGGCATTCCCTCGGCACCGAGCCAGTGCTGGACCAGGAAGGTGAGGTGGAATCCGGCCGTCAGCGTCCAGAACGTGATCTTCCCGAGCCGCTCGTCGAGCATTTTCCCGGTGAATTTCGGCCACCAGAAATGGAATCCGGCGAACATCGCGTACACGACCGTACCGAAGAGCGTGTAGTGGAAATGCGCGACGACGAAGTACGTGTCGGAGACGTGGAAGTCGAGCGGCGGTGAGGCCAGGATGACGCCGGTCAGTCCGCCGAACACGAAGGTGACAAGGAATCCGGTGGTCCACAGCATCGGTGTCTCGAAGGACAGCGATCCCTTCCACATCGTGCCGATCCAGTTGAAGAACTTCACTCCGGTCGGCACGGCGATCAGGAAGGTCATGAAGGAGAAGAAGGGGAGCAGCACGCCACCGGTCACGTACATGTGGTGGGCCCAGACGGTGACGGAGAGTCCGGCGATCGCGATCGTCGCGGCGACCAGGCCGATGTAGCCGAACATCGGCTTGCGGGAGAAGACCGGGACGATCTCGGAGACTATCCCGAAGAACGGCAGGGCCAGGACGTAGACCTCGGGGTGGCCGAAGAACCAGAAGAGGTGCTGCCAGAGCAGAGCGCCGCCGTTGGCCGGGTCGAAGATGTGCGAACCGAATTTCCGGTCCATCTCCAGCGCGAAGAGCGCCGCTGCCAGGACCGGGAAGACCAGGAGAATGAGTACGGCGGTCAGCAGCACGTTCCAGGTGAAGATCGACATCCGGAACATGGTCATTCCGGGGGCGCGCATGCAGATGATGGTGGTGATGAAATTGACCGCGCCGAGAATGGACCCGAATCCGGAGAGCGCCACACCCATGATCCACATGTCGGCGCCTATTCCGGGTGAATACGTGACGTCCGACAGCGGGGCGTAGGCGAACCAGCCGAAGTCGGCGGCGCCCTGCGGGGTGAGGAATCCACCGGCGGCGATCAGCGAGCCGAAGAGGAACAGCCAGTACGCCAGCATGTTCAGCCGCGGGAACGCCACGTCGGGGGCGCCGATCTGGAGTGGCATCAGCCAGTTGGCGAATCCGGTGAACAGCGGCATCGCGAACAGCAGCAGCATCACCGAGCCGTGCATGGTGAACGCCTGGTTGAACTGCTCGTTGGAGATGATCTGCGTGCCGGGGCGGGCGAGTTCGGCGCGCATCACGAGCGCCATGACGCCGCCGATGAGGAAGAACAGGAACGCGGTGACGAGGTACAGCGTGCCGATCTGCTTGTGGTCGGTCGTGGTGAGCCACGAGACGACGATCCGGCCGCGGGACGGGCGGCCGGGCCGGTCGGGGCCGGGGGGCAGGGGCCCTTGCGCGGGGGCGGCCAGACTGCCCTGCTTTTCCATTGCGTCCACCGGACCGTGTCCTCCAGCTCTTGCGGTTCTACGAGCGCTCCCCCGCCGTGCGGGGCGTGAGGAGCGGCCGGAAAGGCCCGGTGAATCACGAGGGGACGGGCCGGACCTTCCCGACCGCACCATGCTGGCCGTGCCCCCGGGGCGCCTCCAGGGACCGACGGGTACCGTTCACCGGGACGACCGGCCCTACTCGCCGGGCCCCCGCACGGCCGACCGGCCCCACCGTCCGGGCCGGTTCGCGGGAGCACCTCCGGACCGGGCCGGGTGACTGCCGTAGGCTGACCGTCCGTGGACCGGTCCCAGACCCCCGGTGATCCGGTGAGCGATCCCCCGGCATACGCCCATGGCACACGGAACCTGAGAGCGGCACCCCGATGACAGAGACAGCACCCACGGTGTCCGGCTCCCCCGCCGACGTACCCGCCGCCCCGCACGGGGCCCACTGCCCCGTCGCGGCCGACTGGCCGCAGCCGAGCCGCCCGGACCGGATGCGCGGTCTGCTGGACGCGGTGATGAGCCTGGGGCGCGGCCTGGAGCTGCCCGAGGTGCTGCGCGGCATCGTGGAGGCCGCGGTGACGCTGACCGACGCGGAGTACGGGGCGCTGGGCATCGTCGGGGACGGGCAGACGCTGCTGGAGTTCCTGCCGGTCGGCATATCGGAACCGCTGGCCGCCGAGATCGGTCAGACACCGTGCGGCCGCGGCATCCTCGGTGAGCTGATCCAGCGTCCGGAGCCGCTGCGGCTGACCGACCTGAGCAGTCATCCGCGCAGCTTCGGCTTCCCGCCCCACCACCCGCCGATGCACACCTTCCTCGGGGTGCCGATCCGGGTGCGGGACGAGGTGTTCGGCAACCTGTACCTCACCGAGAAGCGGGGCGGGGCGGGCTTCGACGCCGACGACGAGTCGCTGCTGACCACGTTGTCGATCGCGGCCGGGGTCGCCATCGACAACGCGCGCATGTATGACGAGAGCCGTCGCCGGGAGCGGCGGCTGGAGGCGCTCGGCGAGATCACCCGCAGTCTGCTGTCGGGGACGGACGCCGACGAGGTGCTGCACCTGATCGCCGAGCGGGCGATGGAGGTGGCGGGGGCCGACCGGGCCGCGATCCTGCTGCCGTCGCCGCCGGGGGCCGGTGAGGGGGCCGAGGCGCGGCTGACGGTCGCGGTCGCCCACGGCCGGGACGCCGGGCGGGTGACGGGGCTGTCCGTCCCGGCGCGCGGGTCGCTGGCCGGCCTCGCGGCCCGCACCGGGACGCCGGTGCACTGTGCCGACGTACGGACCGATCCCCGGGCTCATCCGTTCGGCGACGGGGCCGAGGACGGGCTGGGGCCGGTGGTGACCGTGCCGTTGCGGGTGGACACGGGGGCGAGCGGCGCGCTGCGGCTGGGCCGGCCGGTGGACCGGCCGCCGTTCGACGAGACGGAGATCGCGCTGGTCTCGGGCTTCGCCGACCAGGCGGCCATCGCCCTGGAGCTGGCCCGCAGGCGGGCCGAGTCCGAGGAGCTGGCCGTCATGCACGACCGGGACCGGATCGCCCGTGATCTGCACGATCTGGCGATCCAGCGGCTCTTCGCCACGGGAATGACTCTGCAGAGCACCACCCGGGCCATCGCCGACCGGCCGGGCGCGGCGGAGCGGGTCAGCCGGGCGGTGGACGACCTGGACACCACGATCCGGATCATCCGGTCCACCATCTTCGATCTGCGGACCGCGGAACGGGCGGGGCGCGGCGGGCTGCGGCACCGGATGGCGGAGACCGCCCGCACCGCGGCGCACGCCCTGGGGTTCCAGCCCTCGCTGCGGATCGACGGGCCGGTCGACACCACGGTGCCGGACGAACTGGCCGAGCATCTGGTGGCGGTGGCCGCCGAGGCGGTGTCCAACGCCTCCCGGCACGCCCGCGCCACCCGGATCGGCATCGAGCTCGCGGCGGACGACGTGGTGACCCTGGCCGTCACCGACAACGGCGCCGGAATCCCGGACGACGTACTGGCCGCCGCCGGGGCGGGGCCGGCGGCCGGGCGCTCCGGCGGGCTGGCCAACATGCGGACCCGGGCGGAGCTGTGCGGGGGCGCGCTGTCCGTGGAACGGCCCGAGGACGGCGGCACCCGGATCGTCTGGCGCGCGCCCCTGCACGACTGACCGGCGCGCCCCCGCCCGGGTGGACCGGGCGAGGGAAGCACGGGCTCAGGAGACCCCTGAGACCCTGAGCCCCTGAGCCCCTGAGCCCCTGAGCCCCTGAGCCCCTGCCAGGATGCGGTCCCTGCCCGGAGGCAGGGGCCCGTCAGCCCCGGTGTTCCCTGACCCGGCCGACGAGCATCGCGGCCTGGATGCGGCGGCCCACGCCCAGCTTGGCGAGGATCGACGAGATGCGGTTCTTCACGGTCTTCTCCGCGAGGAAGAGGCGCTCGGCGATCTCCCGGTTGGTGAGGCCCTCGCCGATCAGGTCGAGGATCTGCCGTTCCCGGGGCGTGAGTCCGTCGAGCTGCGCCGCCTCGGACGGCTCGGCGGGCGGCTGCTGTTCGGCACCGCGCAGCCGTTCCATCACCCGGGCGGTGGTGCGCGGATCGAGCATCGAGCTGCCGGAGGCGACCCGGCGTACGGCGGTGATCAGATCGGCGCCGTTGATCTGCTTGAGCACATAGCCCGCCGCCCCCGCCATGATGGCGTCGAACAGTGCCTCGTCGTCGTCGAAGGACGTGAGCATCAGGCAGGCGAGTTCGGGCATCAGGGCGCGCAGTTCCCGGCACACCTCGATCCCGGCGTGGTCCCCGCCCTGGTCGTCGCCGAGGCGTACGTCCAGCACGGCGACCTGCGGCCGGGTGGCCGGTACGCGGGCGAGCGCCTCCCGGGCGGTGGACGCCTCGCCGACCACCTCGATGTCGTCCTCGGCCTCCAGAAGGTCGCGTACGCCGCGCCGCACGACCTCGTGGTCGTCGAGGATGAAGACGCGTACGGGGGCTGTGACCGGCAAGGGGGCCGGGTGCTGCGGGGTCGTGGTTGTTGCGGTGTTCGCGAACTCACTCACATCAGGCTCGATCGGTTCGGGGAGAGGGCCAAAAACAGTATGTGCCCGGCTCCGGGGAGGGTTCCGGCGGGGTGCGGAGGCATGGTGAACGGCATCTGAACAGGGCCTAAAGACCCTGTGGCCGGGGGCCGGTCAGCGGGTGGGGGCCGGTGCCATACTGACGCCGCCAAGATCGTCCGGGCGCCCACGGACATCTCCCTTCCGGCCACCCCCACTGCGCTGCAACAAGGAGCAACCGGCCCATGAACACCTCCAGCGAGGACTACCACGCACTGCTCGCGCGGCATGACGCGATGCGCCTGCGACGACGCATCCTGGCCCCGGCCGACAGCCGCACGGACCGGTGGACCGCCGAGGCCCCCCAGGCCTACGACGGCAGGGCCGACCAGCTGCTGATCAGCGACTCGCTGCCGCTGGTGGCCCCGATGGACGAGCTGATCGCGGACCTGTACCGGTTCCTCTTCGAGCGCCACCCCTACCTGCGGGCGCTGTTCCCCGAGTCGATGGCGTTCCAGCAGGACCATCTCGCGTCGATCTTCCACTACCTGATCGGCAGTCTGCACCGTACGGACGAGCTGATCCGCGTATGCGGTCAGCTGGGCCGCGACCACCGCAAGCTCGGGGTGCGCCCCGCGCAGTTCGAGGCGTTCGAAGAAGCGCTCATCGAAGCGCTGCGGATGCGGGCCGGGGTCCGGTGGACCGGTGCGCTGGAGGATGCCTGGCTGCGGATGCTGCACCTGGCGGTCTCGGCGATGGTCCGGGGCGCCGACGAGGCGATCGCCGAACCGCCCAGCTGGGAGGCGACGGTGACCTCGCACGAGCTGCGCGCCCCCGGTCTCGCGGTGCTGCGGGTCCGCCCGCACCAGCCGTACGCCTTCGAGGCCGGGCAGTACGCGTCCCTGGAGTCCCCGCTGCTGGAGCAGGCGTGGCGCCCGTACTACCTGGCCCGCGCCCCGCACCCGGACGGCGAACTGGAGTTCCACGTACGGGCCCGGGGCGCTGGCGGGGTGAGCGACGCGCTGGTGCACGGCACGCGGGCGGGCGGCACGGTCCGCCTCGGGGCGCCGCGCGGTGCGCTGGTCCTGCCGGACCATCTGCTCTCGGCCGATCTGCTGCTGCTGGCCTCCGGCACGGGCTGGGCCCCGATGAAGGCGCTGCTCCAGCGGATCGACGCGGACCGGTCCGGTGTGCACCGGGTACGGCTGCTGCTGGGGCATGGCGGTCCGGGGAGTGCGGGGGCGGGCGAGGAGATGTACGACGCGGCGAGCCTGGAGGCGTTCCGGCGCAACCGGTCCTGGCTGACCGTCGTCGCGGCGGACGCCGCGGGTGCCCGCTTCGGGGACACCGGGGCGCGGTCCACGGCCCGGCAGCACGCCTTCGTGGCCCTCTGCCCCGAAACCGCTCCGGCCGGTGCCGAGCAGGAGGTCGCCGCCCGGCTGACCGCCGCCGGAATTCCGGAGACGCACCTTCATCTCGACACCACTGTCAGGGGAACGGTCACAGGAAGGTCCGCCAGTACGGCCAGAAGCGGACTGCTATCAGCATGACGATGGACAGGCACCAGGTCACCGGCACCACGAGCGGGAACTCCAGCACCGCCGCCACCAGGGCGCGCGGTGCGGGGAGTACCCCGTGGCGCAGGTTGTGCACCGTGGTGTGCCAGAACATGAAGATCGTGACCGCCCATACGAGCATGCACCACAGGCACAGGGCACCGATCTCGTAGAGGGCCTGGGTCATCAGCCACATGCAGAAGCCGGTACCGAACAGGGTGCCGAGGTTCAGCCCGAGCCAGTACCAGCGCCGGTAGCGCGCACCGGCGAGCAGGCCCGCGCCGGTGCCCAGCACCACCGCGAAGCCGATCAGCCCGAGGAGCGGGTTGGGGAAGCCGAACACCGACGCCTGGTCACTGGTCATCACGCTCGTGCAGGACACCACGGGGCTGAGCGAGCAGCCGGGGACGAAGCCGGGGTCGGCGAGGAGCTCGAACTTGTCGACCGTGATGACGAACGAGGCGAGCAGTCCGAGCGCGGCGGTGACGATCAGCAGCCAGCCGAATCCCCGCCGCGCTCCGGCGCGGTCCTGGTCGTGTCCGGCCGCGTCGGCACCGGCCCCGCCGCACGCGGGCCCGTCATCCGCGGCGTAGTCATGATCCGCGCCGTGACCCACGCCGCCATGATCCGCGCCGTCGCGACCCGCTCCGTCCCGTACGGCCTCGCCGTGACCGGACGCCTCCGCGCGCTCCGGGTCCGTGCCCCGCGTCCGTACCGTCCGCGTACCGCGGTCCGACAGCTTCACCGTCGCCCCCGTACCGAACCGGCCGGCCAGACGACCTCCACCGCGATGCCACGCGCCCGCGCGAAGGCGACCAGATGCGCGGTGGCGTCCCCGCCGTCCGAGGGCGATCCGTCCCACACCGCGAGGACCGTCCCGCTGGCCGCCACCAGCCGTTCGTCCGCACCGACACACGCGTTCCGGTCGGCCGGATCGAAGGCCAGCAGCCGCACCTGTTCGGCCAGGACCAGCAGTTCGCCCGCGGCCGAACGGTCCGGCTCCGGCAGCGCGGCGGGCACCGCGCCCTGGGACGGCAGCAGCACCGTCAGCTTCCGTCCCGCCTCGCGGGCCGCCCGCCCGAATACCAGCGGAAGCCCCGACCCGGCCCGCACCAGCGCGGCGGCTCCCTCCGCCAATCGGTCCAGCCGCGTTCTCAGTTCGGCTTCCACCAGCTCCAGGGTTCGGCTGCCGAGGTCCCTGTGCCCGACGACTGCGATCACCATGCTTCCCTCCCGCGCGCACCAGCGGCGTGCGATGCAACGCAGTGAACCCAGCGGGGCGCCTTCACCACTAGGGCCGATCGGCCCTGACCAGCGGTCCACCGGGCACGCCCGGCGGCGAGGGCGGGTGTCGGACCCCCCTCGTAGGGTGGCGCAGACACCGACCAAGGAGCAGAGCAGTGCGGATAGAGCGTCACCAGGTGGGCGGGGCCGCCGTGTCGGCGGCCATGGAGGACTTCCCGAACCGCATCGGGGGCCGGGTGCGGTCCCTGTCGAGAGCCGACCGGATGACCACCTACGCGTGGCAGTTCCTCTCCGAGGAATTCCTCGACTACCTGGGCGCCCTCTCCGTCGGGACGCCCGGCCTCGGTACTCCGGAGGCCAAGGCCGTCCTGAGGGACACCGCCGAGGCCGCGGCGGGCGCCGTCTCCTATGCCGCGTACCACCCGCACTGCTCCTTCCAGGTCTTTCTGGAGTACGTGAACTTCGGCATGGACTACGCGCCGGGGGAGGACGCCCCCGCGGAGAGCGTC
The DNA here is from genome assembly GCF_042883525.1 of Streptomyces sp. NPDC058195. Taxonomy (NCBI): domain Bacteria; kingdom Bacillati; phylum Actinomycetota; class Actinomycetes; order Kitasatosporales; family Streptomycetaceae; genus Streptomyces; species Streptomyces sp. NPDC058195. The sequence continues at coordinate 150,980 of NZ_JBHVVM010000013.1, read as the reverse complement.
ACGCCCGGGGAGTGGACCGACGCGCTGTGTCTGGCGGTGCTCACGGAGCGGGCCGGCTGGCATGGCGAGGCGTTCCGTTTCGCCCGGCAGAAGTTCGCCGCGCAGGCACAGGGAACGCCCGCCGGGGAGCTGGCCGCGGGCCTGACGGCCGTGTTCCTGGACGACACCGGCGACGACGAGGAGTACCCGCCGAGCGCGCGGGCCAAGACCGCCGCCGTGGACGCGGCTCTGGACCGCGTCCGGGTCCGCGCCGAGCAGAGCGGCGAGCCCCTCCTGGACCGGCCGGGCAGCGTGGCGCTGGGTGCCCTGCGCGCCCTGGCCGCCGGGGAGCGGGGCGCCTTCGACGCCGCGCTGGCCGGGCTCCTGGCCAAGGAGAGCGTCCTGCACGGCCCTTCGGCCTCCCCGGGCACGCTCCTGCCGCTGGTGCCCATCGCGCTGGCCGCGTTCGCGTACCGGACGCTGGGCTGGGCTCCGGCCGTCCGCACCGACTACCTTCCGCACGCGCTGGTCACCGGCTTCGAGGCCCCGGGCCCCCGGGTCGCGGGGTTCGGCCGGGACCGGCGGCCGGACGCGGTCGCCGCGCTCGCCGCGGGCCCGCTGGTGGTGGAGCGGCCCGCCCGCGAAAGGACGGTGTCCCCGGAGCTGGAGGCCGTGTACGACAGGCACGTCGAGGAAGCGTTCACCTCCGACGGCGGGAGTCCCCTCTCCCTCTGGCGGCTCGGCAGTGTCATGGGCGACCAGGAGCGGCTCTTCAAGTGGCGTGCGCGGGACTCCGGCCGGGTGTCCGACGCCCAGCTCGCGAACCTCAGGCTGGCCTCCCGGACAGGGGCGGCCCTGTTCCGCGTCGCCCTCGCGGAGCCGGGCACCGAGACCGAGGTGACCGTGGACGGCCGCACCCTGCGCTACCGGGCCGAGCGCGGGGAGGAGGTCCGCGCCGGCACCTGGGCGACGGCCACCGCGCTGGCGCTCATCACCGGCGTACGCGAGGACCTCGCCCCGCTGGTCCTCACCGGTCCCGCCTTCGCGCACCCGGACCACTCGGTGTTCAGCGCGTACCACGAGGCCCTCCACGCCTATCTGAAGGGCACCGATCCCGGGCCGGCCGCGCGGCGGGCGCTGGAACAGGTCGAGAAGGCCCGGGACCGGGGCTTTCCCACGCCACCGGCCGTACTGCTGTCCCAGCTGGTGGAGGGCGACGAGGAGAGCTTCAACCTGGCCCTCGCCGACGCGCTCGAAGCCCATCGCGACCACTACCAGGTCGCCGACCGGGCCGACAGTCCGGACGCCTTCCTGGATCTCGAAATCCTGGCCCTGGCCTGTCACGCCCGCCGCCGGGGCTGGTCCGTACGCGTCGAATCCCCGTACCTCCCGCAGGACCTGCTGCGGGCCGCCGAACCCTTCCAGCGGGGGACCGACGGCACCTGACGGTCCGGCGGGCCAACACCCGGCCAGGAAAGCTTAGGTAAGGCTAAGCTAACTTCATGAACTCGGTGCGGGGCGGCGCGGTCGTCGTCAAGTTCGGCGGCAACGCCATGGTGGACACGGATCTGAAGCGGTCGTTCGCCCGGGACGTCGTGGAGCTGCGGCGTCGCGGACTGCGCCCGGTCGTGGTGCACGGGGGCGGTCCGCAGATCAGCGCGATGCTCGACCGGCTCGGCCTGGAGTCCCGCTTCGAGGCGGGGCTGCGGGTGACGACACCGGAGGCCATGGACGTGGTGCGGATGGTACTGAGCGGCCGGGTCCAGCGAGAACTGGTCGGCCACATCAACGAACACGGCCCCTACGCCGTGGGGTTGACCGGCGAGGACGCGCACACCCTGACGGCGGTGCGGCGCCCGGCCTGGGCGGACGGCCGCCCGGTCGACATCGGGCTGGTCGGTGACGTCGTGGACGTGAACCCCGGCCTGATGCGCGCCCTGCTGGAGCGGGGCCACATCCCGGTGGTCTCCCCGGTGGCACGCGGCGCGGACGGGCAGGTCTACAACGTCAACGCGGACCTCGCGGCCTCGGCGCTGGCGGTGGCCCTGGACGCCGAGCGGCTGGTGATGCTCACCGACGTGCCGGGGCTGTACGCCAACTGGCCGCACAGCACCGAGGTGCTGGAGCGGCTGACGGCCGACACCCTGGCCGGACTGCTGCCGGGCCTGGCGAGCGGGATGCTGCCGAAGATGGAGGGCTGCCTGCGCGCGGTACGCGGCGGGGTGCGCGCGGCGCAGGTGCTGGACGGCCGGGTGCCGCACGCGGTGCTGCGGAGCGTGCTCCACCCGGACGGCTCCGGCACCACGGTGGTCCCCGGCGGCGCCTGACCCGTACCGGGTACGGGCCGGGCCCCGCCGCGTTCAGAGTGCCCGCGCGAGGATCCGGGCGCCGCGGCGCGGGTCCAGGGATCTCGCCCAGGCCTGCGGCGCCCGGTGTGCGGCCGTGGGCGCGAAGCCGTGCCGGAGGAACAGACCTCCGCTGCCGGTGGTCGCCGTGAACAGGGCGCCGAGCGACTGGGTGCGCGCCCGGTCGAGCACCGCGCGCAGCAGTCCGGCGCCCACCCCGCACCCCTGACGGGGCCCGGCCACACAGAAGTTGTAGACGACACCCACCGCCCCGGCCTCACCCGGGTGCACCCGCAGCGCCACGGCGCCCTCGACCGGACCCCCGGGGGCGCGCACCACCAGGAACTCGGCGGCGCGGGCGGCGTAGAGCGAGACGGGCCGCTCCCTCAGTGCCCCCGAGCGCGCGAACGGCCGGGACAGCGCGGCGAGTTCCTCGGCCTCCTCCCGACGGGCGGAGCGCACCGCGCACCCCGGCGCGGCCGACGGGGCGGGGCAGGTTCCCGCGGCGGCCATGGTGCTCCCCACCGGTCTCAGTCGGTGGAGGCGGCGAGCGAACGGGGGCGCAGATCGGTCCAGTTGGCCTCGATGTACTCCAGGCAGGCCGCCCGGTCGCGCTCGGCGAGGGCGACCGTCCACCCTCCGGGCACCTCGGCGAAGGACGGCCAGAGCGAATGCTGGCCCTCGTCGTTCACCAGGACCAGGAAGCGGCCTTCGGGGTCGTCGAACGGGTTGGTGCTCATACTGTCGGTGCCTCCTCGGGCCCAACGGGCCACTGACGGCCGGATACTGAGTGCGCGCCGGACGGCGTGCGGGGATGGAGCGATCACAACTTGTTAGGTTAGGCTCACCTAATGAAGGATGAGCCTAACTCCTCCCCCTCCCCCTCACAAGCGGCCGTTCACACGCCGGGTGAGCCCACGCCCTTCGCCCCGTTCGGGCTGCCCGGCAGCATCGGCACCGACGCGTTCTGGGCAGCGGCGCGCACGCCCGTCTCGGTACCGGACGGCGACGGCGGCTGGCGGACCCTGTTCCTGTGGCGCGGGTCCGAGGCCGTCGTCGACTTCGAGAGCTGGTCACCCCCTCTTCCGCTGCGCCGCTGGGCCGGTACGGACTGCTGGTACGCCGAGGTCCGGATGCCCGCACGGCTGCGGGTCACCTACCGCGTCCTCGTGGACGGCGCCGCCCACGCGGACCCGCTCAACCCGGCCGGGGCCGGGGCCGACCGGTCCCTCGCCGCCACCCCGGACGCCCCGGCGCAGCCGCACTGGCCCGTCGTCGGCGCCGACGACGTACCGCCCCTCCCCCGGACCCGGCTCCGCTGGACCGGGGGGCGGCTCGGCGGGCGGCGTACCGTGCGGGTGCATCCGGTGGGCGGTGGCGGGCCGGTGGTGCTGCTGCTCGACGGGGACGACTGGCTGTATCTGCACCCCGCCGCGACCGCGTTCGAGTCGGCCGTCGCCGCGGGCGCGATGCCGCCCGTCACGCTGGTCTTCGTGCCCGCCAAGGACCGTGAGGCGGAGTACGCGTGCCGGTCCGACTTCTGGGAGGCGGTCCGCGACGAACTGCTGCCGCTGCTGGCGGAGTCCGGACCGCCGGCCGACCCGGACCGGCTCGTCGTCGCCGGGCAGAGCCTGGGCGGGCTGAGCGCGCTGTACGCGGCGCTGGAGTTCCCCGGCCTCGTCCGGCGGATCGCCGTTCAGTCGGCCTCGTTGTGGTGGTTCCCCGGTGCGGCGGAACTGCCGGACCCGCTGGGCGGGCCGCTCGGCGGCGCTCTGGCCGAGCGGCTGCGCGGGGGCGCGGACCTGTCCGGGCTGCGGTGCGCGTTCGACGTCGGGGAGCACGAGACCCGGATGCTGCCGCACTGCGAACGGGTCGAGGCGCTGGCCGGGCGGGCCGGGGCGACGGTACGGGTCTCCCGCTCGGCCGCGGCCCACGACCGGGCGGGCTGGCGCCACGCCCTGCTCCGGGACGTGGCCTGGGCCCTCGGTCAGGAGCGCGTCCCGGCCATCGGCCGTTGACCACGTGACCATGTGACCGCGTGACCACATGGCTACGTAACCGCGTAACCGCATGGCCGCGTAACCGCATGACCACATGACAGCTCAGCGCGCCACGGCCAGGCAGTACCCCTCGTCCCCGGCCAGCAGGTTGCGGTGGGTGTCCTGCGCGGTGATCACGCCGTCGTCCAGGACCAGCACCCGGTCGGCGGCGTCCAGGAGGGCCGGGCTGCTGGTGATCACCACCGTGGTCCGGCCCCGGCGCAGCTGTGCGACCCGGCGCGCGACGAGCTGTTCGGTGACCGCGTCGACGGCCGTCGTCGGATTGTGCAGCACCAGCACCTCGCTGTCGGCGGCCAGGGCGCGGGCCAGCGAGAGCCGCTGGCGCTGTCCGCCGGAAAGGTTGGCGCCCCGGTCCCGGACCGGATGGTCGAGTCCTTCGCGGTGCAGGGCGACGACGTCGGTCAGCAAGGACGCCTCGACCGCCTCGGCGATCGTCCGGCTGGTGCCCGACGGGTCGATGTTCGAGCGCAGGGTGCCCGCGAAGATCTCCCCGTCGTACGGATTCACCAGCATGTACGCCCGGACCGCCTCGGCCGACAGCTCCTCCAGCGGCCGGCCGCCGACCCGCACCGTTCCCGGGTACGTTCCGGGCGGGGCGTTCAGCGCGAGGACCGCGGCCAGGTCGGCCGCCTGGCGCGGCCGGTAGGCGGCGATCGCGACGAACTCCCCCGCGGCCACCTCGAAGCCGATCCCGCGCAGCGCCCCGTGGTGGACACCGTCGAGCGCGAGGGCCTGCCCGGCGGTGCGTTCAGGCCCCGCCTCCCCCGGAACCGCGACCGGCGGCGCGGCCAGCACCAGTGCCATGCGCTCGGCCGAAGCCCGCGCCATCATCACGTACTTGGGCATCTCCGAGAACATCTTGAGCGGTTCGATGATGAACTGGGCCAGGCCCACCGCCATGACCAGTTCCCCGAGGGTGATCCGGCCCTCGAACGCCAGCCACCCGGCCGTCAGCGAGACGGCGGCGGCCAGCACCGCGTTCAGGGCCAGGGCGGCACCCGCGTAGGCGCCGTTCGCCCGCGCGACGGCGACCGCCTGGTGCCGCGCGTCCGCGCTGACCCGCCGGTAGGAGCCGAACGCCGCGTGGTTGCCGCCGAAGCCGTGCAGCGGACGCAGACCGGTGATCAGGTCGGCGACCTTCGCACCGGCCCGCGCCACCCGGGCCTGCTGCTCCCGCGTCCGGGCCCCGATCCGCTTGGACAGCACCGCCAGGACCGACAGGATCGCGACCGTTCCCACGATCACCAGCAGTCCCAGCCGGAGGTCGGCCAGCCCCAGCGCGACCGCCGCGACCACCACCGCGACCAGCGAGCTGACCAGCAGCGGCACCACTTCGACGATGTCGGCGGTCTGGTCGGCGTCCTCGGTCGCGATGGTCAGCACCTCGCCGGACTTCAGGCCGGTGTCCCGGGCCACCGGCTGGAGCGCGCAGGCGGCGACCTCGACCCGCCAGTGGTGTGCCTCGGTGGTGTTGGCCTTCTGCAGGACCCGCATCCCGAACCGCCACGACAGCGACACCGTCGTGATGATCACGGCCAGCGCGCCGATCGACAGCGCGAGCGCGGCCGGGCTCCGGTCCTGCATGGTGTGCTCGACGATCAGGCCGAGCGCGATGGGGAAGGCGGTCTCCCCTGCCTGGTACAGGCCCATGAGGACGGTACCGCGGGTCATGGCGCCGGTGTTGCGGCGCAGCGCGGTGCGCAGGATGTCCGCGCCGCTGGGGGGCCGCGTCTCGGGTGCGGGGGTCCGGGGTGGCATCTCAGGAGTTCTCATCGAGGTGACGGGCGATCGCTTCCGGGGTTCGCAGGGTCAACAGGTCACGGATGGTGATGACGGGGCCGTACTCGCGGCGGAGCAGCCCGGTCAGCCGTACCGCCAGCATGGAGTGGCCGCCCAGGGCCACGAAGTCGCTCACCGCGCTCACCTCGTCGTCGTCCAGGTCCAGCGCCTCGGCGAAGAGTTCGCAGACCGAGGTCTCCGTCCCCGTGCGCGGGCCCCGTTCGGAGGCGGTGGTCAGCGTGCCGAGCGGCCGGGCCTCCGGCAGCGCCTTGGTGTCGGCCTTCCCGTTCACGGTCAGCGGGATGGCGTCGACCTGCGCGTAGTGGGTCGGGCGCAGGAAGTCCGGCAGTCCGGCGCCCGCTTCGGCGGCGACCCGTGCCAGGCCGGCTCCGTCGAGCACGAGGTAGGCGGCCAGCCGGTACGCGCCGTCGGCCTGCGGGTCGGGCTGGGCGACCACGGCGGCGAACCGCACCGCCGGGTGCGCCGCGAACGCGGCCTCGGCCTCGGCGGGCTCGACCCGGTGGCCGCGGATCTTGACCTGCTGGTCGGTGCGGCCCAGGTAGGCGAGGTTGCCGTCGGGGCGGCGGACCACCAGGTCGCCGGTGCGGTACATCCGCTCGCCGGGGCGGCCGAACGGACAGGCCACGAAGTGGTGCGCGGTCAGGGCGCTCTGCCCCAGGTAGCCGCGGGCGATGCCGGTGCCGGAGACGTACAGCTCGCCGGGCACGCCGTCCGGCAGGGGGCGCAGCCACGGGTCGAGCACGTACACCTCGGTGTTGTCGATGGCCACGCCGACCACCGGATCGTCGCATTCGAAGGTGCCCACGCCGAGGGTGTTGATGGTGTACTCGGTGGGCCCGTACAGGTTGTAGCCGACGGTCCCCTCGGTGTCGACGAGGCGCCGCCAGAGCTTCGGGGTGACGGCCTCGCCGCCGAGCAGCACCAGGGCGGGCCGCCGGGCCGGGTCGTCGAGCAGTCCCTCGGCCACCAGGTGCTGTGCGTACGTCGGGGTCACGTTGACCACGTCGATGCCGTGTGCCCGGCAGTAGGCGACGAGCCGGGGGGCGTCGCGGCGCAGCTCCTCGTCGCAGATGTGGACCTCGTGGCCGTCGGCGAGCCAGAGCAGTTCCTCCCACGACATGTCGAAGGCGAAGGACACGGTGTGCGCGACCTTGAAGACCCGGTGGCCGTGCTCGGCCAGGACGGGTTCGAAGATCCGCCGCTGATGGTTGACCAGCATGTTGGTGAGCCCGGCGTACTCGGTGACCACCCCCTTGGGCCTTCCCGTCGACCCGGAGGTGTAGATGGTGTACGCGGGATGGCGCAGCCGGTCCGGGTCCTCGGGCGCGAAGGTGGTGTACGGCGCGGCCCCGGGCAGCGGGCGGTCCAGGACGATCAGCTCGCCGCCGAGCCGGTGGGCCACCGCGCCGACGGTGAGGATCACGTCGGGCCGGGCGTCCGCGACGATGGCGGCGATCCGCGCGTCCGGGTGGTCCAGTTCCAGCGGCACGTAGGCGGCGCCGACGCGCAGCACCGCGAACAGGGCCACGATCGAGTCGAGGGAGCGCGGGATCGCGAGGCCCACCGTCCGCTCCGGACCGATGCCCCGCGCGGCGAGGACACCGGCCAGCGCACGGCTGCGGTCGCGCAGTTCGGCGAAGGTCAGGCGCGCTCCGTCGGCGACGAGCGCGGTCCGCCCGGGGGCGCGGCCGGCCGCCTGGTCGAAGCGGTCGACGACGGTGTCCGTGCCGATGGCGGTGCGTCCGGCGGGTTCGGGGGCCGGGGCGGCCCCGGGGAGCGCGCCCACCGGACCGGTGGCGCGGGCGAGGTCCTCCAGGACGCGCAGGTAGCCGTCGAGGAGGCGGCGGGCACCGGCCGGGTCGTCGTCGCGGTGCTCCAGCTTGACGGTGAGCCGGTCGCCGGGCGTGACGACCCAGGTGAACGGGTAGTGCGTGGAGTCGTCGGCCCGTACCGCGGTGATGCCGTGTCGGGCGTTCATCGCGGCGAACGCGTCCTGGTCCAGGAAGTTCTGGAGCACGAACAGGTTGTCGAACAGGGTGTCGTGCCCGGCCGCCCGCTGGATCTCGCCGAGCCCCAGGTACTCGTGGTCCATCGCCTCGACGCGGGCCGTCTGGACGGCCGAGAGGTAGGCGCCGACCGTGTCGCGGGGCCGGGCCCGGGTCCACATCGGCACGGTGTTGAGCAGGACGCCGACGATGCCGGAGTGCCCCTCGCCCTCGCGGCCCGAGACGGTCACGCCGAACACCGCGTCCTCGCGGCCGGTGCGGGCGCCCAGGAGGAGACCGAGGCCGCCGGTCAGCACCGTGTTCAGGGTGACGCCGTGCGCGGCGGCGGCGTCCCGCAGCACCTGGGACAGTTCGGCGGACATCGTGTGCACCAGGGCGCGCGGCAGGGTGTCCGGGAGGTCCGGGGACGCTCCGGCGAGCAGGGTCGGCCCGGGAAGTCCGGCCAGGTGTCCGGCCCAGAAGCGGTGCGCGGCGGCCTGGTCCCTGGCGGCGAGCGTGCGGGCGTACTCCTCGAACCCCGGCACGGCCGGGGCGGCCCCGAGCGGTTCGCCCGCCAGGACGGCCTCGTACGCGGCGAACAGGTCGCGCAGCACGATCTCGCGGGACCAGCCGTCCCAGAGCAGCAGGTGGTAGCTGAGCAGCAGGGCGTCCACGCCGCCGGGCAGGCGCACCACGGTCAGCCGGATCAGGGGCGGCTCACCGGGGTCGAAGCCGGTCTCGCGGTCCCGGGCGCGCAGCTCCCCGGCCTGGGTCTCGCCCGTCACCTCGGCCGTGCGGACGGTGACCCGCCGCCCGGCGCCGAGGGCCTGGACGGGGTTGCCGTCGTCGTCGGTGGTGAACCCGGCGCCGACGACCGGGTGCCGTCCGATCACGTACGCCATCGCCTCGGCCAGCGCGTCGGGGTCCAGGCGGCGGTCGAAGGTGAACCAGCTCTGCGCGACGTAGTGTCCGGACGCCCCCGCCATCTGGGCCTGGAAGAACAGGCCGCGCTGGAGGGGGGTGACCGGGGCGGTCCGCCCGGCTGTGACGGCGGCGTCGGCGATCCGCTCCAGTGCCTCGCGCCAGTGCCCGGTGATCGCGTCGGGGACGCCCTCGGCGAGGGTGAACTCGGCGTGCAGACCCCCGGTGACGCCGTCGGTCCAGGCGTTGACCTCGACGGCGTACGGGGTCGGCTGCTGGCCGCCGGTGACGCGCGGGGCGTGGGACTCGTCGCCCCGGCCGAGGTAGTTGAGGAGCACCTGGGGACGGGCGGTCAGCAGCGGGGCCGTCTGCGGGTCGAGATGACGCAGCCGCCCGTAGGCGAGGTGCCCGCGTTCGTCCGGCTGGCGTTCGGCGACCTCGCGGGCCGCGGCGACCGGGTCGGTGTGCGGGGCGAGCCGGACGGGGGCGATGGAGGTGAACCAGCCGACGGTGCGGGCGTAGTCGTGGTGCTCCAGGACCGGAACCCGGCCGTGCCGTTCCAGCTCGACGGCGAGGTCGGTGGGGGCGGTCTGGATGCCGGTCAGGGCGGTGCGCAGGGCGCCGCACAGCAGTTCGGTGAGGCCCACCCCGAGGGCGGTGGGGGCGATGCGGGTCAGCCGCTCGCCGGTCTCCGGGGGCAGGACGACGGTGACCGTGCGCGGGCGGCGGACCTCGGGCAGCAGGGGCGGGGCGGCCAGGGTCTGGATCCAGTGGCCGAGGCTGCCCGTCTCCCCCGCGGTGTGCGCCGTCAGGGCTTCGGCGTACTCGGCGTAGGAGGTGGTGGGCGGGGCGGGGGTGGCGCCGCCGAGATGGGCGGCCAGATCGTCGAGGACGATCAGCCAGGACACCGCGTCGACGGCGAGGTGGTGGGCGGTGATCACCAGGGTGCGGCTCCGGGCCAGCCAGGAGAACGCGACCAGGTGCCCGGCCCCGGGGTCGAGCCGTCCGGCGGCCTCGTTCGCCGCCGCCGTCGCGTCGGGGGCGGCGGTGGTCACGAGGTCGGCCTCGCGGGCGGGTCCGGTGCGCAGGGTCCACACCCCGTGCTCGGTGCCGAGCCGCAGCCGCAGTGCCGGGTGCGCGGCGATGACGGCGTTCGCGGCCCGGCGGAGGTCGGCGAGGGTGGTGCCCTCGCCGACCGCGAGGGTCCTGGCCTGGGCGAACCGGTCGAGCGAGCCGCCGAGTTCACGCTGGCGCAGGATGATCGGGGTGACGGGCAGCGGACCGTCCTCGCGGCGGGCCGCGACGGGAGCTCCGGGGCCCGGGGTACGGGTGCTCAGATGCGCGGCGAGGGCGCGCGGCGTCTTCAGCAGGAAGACGTCCCGGGGGGCGATCGGCAGGCCGAGCGCCCTGGCCCGGTTGATCACGGTGATGGCGACGATGCTGTCGCCCCCGGCGGCGAAGAAGTCGGTGTCGGCGTCCACGGCGGCGCCCGGCAGCGCCTGGGCGAAGACCGCGGTCAGCGCGGCGAGCGCGTCCTCGTCCGCGGCGGCCAGGATGGCCTCGGTTGCCGCGATGGCCGCGATGGCCGCGGTGTCGTCGTGCTGTTCGGCGCTCGTGGTCAGGGCCGTACGGTCCAGCTTGCCGTTGACGGTCAGCGGCAGGGCGGCGACGCCCCGCACGTGGCCGGGCACCATGTACGCGGGCAGCGTGGCGGACAGCAGGGCGGTGAGGTCACCGGGCACCCGTCCCACCACATGGGCGACGAGATGGTCCCCGCTCCCCGCCACCGTGACGGCCGCGTCCACGACCCCGTCGAGCTCCCGGAGCGCCGACTCCACCTCGCCGGGCTCGATCCGGAACCCCTTGAGCTGCATCTGGTCGTCGGCCCGGCCGGCGAACACCAGCTCGCCGTCGAGGGTGCGGCGGGCCAGGTCGCCGGTGTGGTACATCCGGGAGCCGTCGGCAGCGAACGGGTCCGCCACGAACCGGCCCGCGGTGAGCCCCGGCCGCCCCAGATAGCCGAGCGACACCTGGTCGCCGGAGACGTAGATGGCGCCCGTCCGGCCGGGCGGGACGGGGCGCAGCCGGTCGTCGAGCAGGTGGACGGTGAGCCCGGGAACCGGGCCGCCGATCGGGCTGACACCGGTGCCGGGCGCGAAGTCCGCCCCGGTCAGCACCCGGTGGGTGACATGGACGGTGGTCTCGGTGATCCCGTACATGTTGACCAGCTCGGGGGCGCCGGTGCCGTACCGCTCGACCCAGCCGCGCAGCCGTGCCGGGTCCAGCGCCTCGCCGCCGAAGACGATCCGGCGCAGCGCGGTGAGCGGTTCGGCCGCGAGCCGGTCGGCCTCGATGAACTGGTAGAACGCGGAGGGGGTCTGGTTGAGCACGGTCACCGCGCGTTCGCGGACCAGCCGGCGGAAATCAGCCGGGGAGCGGGTCAGCGCGTAGTCGGGGACCAGCAGCTCCCCTCCGTGGACCAGCGCCCCCCACAGCTCCCAGACCGCGAAGTCGAAGGAGAAGGAGTGGAACTGGACCCAGACGTCGTCCGGGCCGAAGTCCATCGCGGGCCGGGTGCGGGCGAGCAGGGCGGTCACGCTCGCGTGCGCGACGGCGACGCCCTTGGGGCGGCCCGTCGAGCCGGAGGTGTAGATGACGTACGCGGGGTCCTGCGGGCGGGGCCGCGCCCCGGGCACGGGGGCGGCGGGAGCGGCCTCCTCGCCCTGGACGAGGACCCGGGCCGGTACGCCCGTACGGTCCAGGAGCCGGCCGAAGCGGCCCTGCTGTGCGCGGTCCACGAGCACGGCCTGCGGGGCGCAGTCGCCGAGCACGTACGCCAGCCGCTCGTCCGGGTACGCCGGGTCCAGCGGTACGTAGGCGCCGCCCGCGGTGACGATCGCGGCCAGGGCGACGACCTGTTCCACGGAGCGCGGTACGGCGACGGCGACCCGGGATCCGGGTCCGACCCCGGCCGCCCGCAGCACATCGGCCAGCTCGTCCTTGGCGGCGGCCAGTTCACCGTAGGTCAGGGACCTGGTGGTGCCGTCGAGGGCGCACTGGGTGACGGCGACGGCCGCGGGGTCGCGGCGCGCCGCGGCGTCGAGGAGTCCGTCCAGCGTTCCCGGGGCGGGGTACGCCGGGAGCGGGGCGGGGGCGGCCGCTTCGCGGACGGGAGCGTCCGGGTGGGCGAGCAGGGCGGTGAGGGTGCGGGTGAAGGTGCGCAGGATCTCCTCGGCTCCGGCGGGGCGCAGCAGGGCCGCGTCGTGGATCAGCCGGAAGAGGGGGTGGCCTTCGGGAGTGCGTTCCACCACGAGGGTCAGCGGGTAGTGCGGGGCGCCCTCGTTGGCGATGCGGGTGATGGCGAGGTGGTGGCCGGGGCCGCTCAGGGTGCCCGGGTCGGTGGCGAGGTCGAAGACGACGAGGGTGTCGAAGAGCGGGCCGGTTCCGGCGCTGCGGGCGATCCTGGCCAGGGAGACGTGCTGGTGGGCGAGGACGGTGCTCTGGTGGTCCTTCACGGTGGTGAGGAGCTGGGCCGCCGTGGTGTGCGCGGTCCAGCGGGCGCGTACCGGGACGGTGTTGATGAACAGGCCCACCATGTCCTCGATGCCGGGCAGTCCGGCGTCGCGCCCGGAGACCGTGGAGCCGAACACGACGTCCGTGGTGTGCAGGAGGCCGCCCAGGGTCAGGGCCCAGGCGCTGTGCACGGCGACGCTCAGGGGGACACCGGCCGTGCGGGAGGCCGCGGCGATGTCGTCCTCGGCCACGGCGGTGGTGTCGGCGAACCGTTCGGAGGGGGTGTGCCCCTGGGCGACCAGGGAGGGGCCGGGCAGCCCGGCGAGCTCGCCGTGCCACACCGCCTCGCTCGCGTCGTGGTCGCGGGCGGCGAGCCAGCGTACGTAGTCGCGGTGGCCGCCGAGTGGGTGGACGGTGCCCGGGGCGTGGTATTCGGCGAGCAGGGCGCGGAGCATCGGCGGGACGGACCAGCCGTCGGCGACGATGTGGTGCACGGTCTGGACCAGGACGTCGCGCCCGGCGCCCGCGCGGATCAGGGTGTAGCGCATGAGCGGGCCGGTGGCCAGGTCGAAGCCGCGGCGGCGGTCGCGTTCGGCGTGGGCGCGGATCTCGTCGTCGCTGAAGCCGGGGCGGTCCAGGACGGTGAAGGGGGCCGTGGCCCCGTCGTCGAGTACGCAGACGACGCGGCCGTCCGCGAGGGCGGTGAACCGGGCGGCCAGGTTGGGGTACAGGCTGAGCAGCCGGGTGGCCGCCGCCGCGAGCCGGCCGGGGTCCACCTCGCCGTCGAGGGTGAGGAGTTGCTGCTCGACGTAGCTGCCGCTCGCCTCGTCGTCGTAGACGGAGTGGAAGTACAGGCCCTCCTGGAGCGGGGTCAGCGGAAGGACGTCGCGCAGGGCCGGTCCGTCGAGTTCGTCGACGTCGGCCTGGGTGAGCCGGACCAGGGGGAAGTCGCTGGGCGAGTGACCGCCCTCCTCCAGTGCGGCGAGCCCGGTGAGAGCGGCCCGGAAGTAGCCGCCGAGGGTGGTGATGTCCTGCTCGGTGAACCTTCCCTCGGCCCAGGACACGGTGGTGACCAGCCGGAACGCGCCGCTGTCGTCGGGTTCGGCGATCGCGTTGAACTCCAGGGCGCGCGGCAGCCGCATCCTCGGATCACGCTTCTCCCCCAGCTGTCCGGTACTTCCGGCGAGCTGCCAGTCCCCGGGGGCGCCCGCGTCGAAGCGGCCCAGGTAGTTGAAGAGCACCTGCGGGGCCGGGCTGGTGGGCGGCACGGCGGTCAGGTGGCGCAGGACGCCGTAGGAGAGGCCGTTGCGGGGCACCGCGGCGAGGGCGTCCTTGACCGCCTTGAGCGCGGTGGCCAGATAGCCGGGCGCGGTGAGGTCGGGTGCGGTGCCGGGGTCCACGGTGACCGGGAAGAGCGTGGTGAACCAGCCGACCGTACGGGAGAGTTCGGGTTCGGCTCCGGCGGGTCCGGCCACGTGGCGGGCCTCGCGGCCGTGTCCCTCCAGCTCGATGTGGGCGAAGGTCTGGTCCTGGCCGTGGTCGCGGCGCCAGCGGGCGAGGGCGACGGCGAGCGCGGTCAGCAGGACGTCGTTGACGCCCGCGTGGAACGCCGCGGGGACGGGCCCGAGGAGCGCGGCGGTCTCGTCGGGGCCGAGCGTGAGGGTGCGGACGCGTTCACGGGCCACGGTGTCCGCGGCGCTCGGGGCGCGCCTGCCGAGGGGGGCGTCGGGGGCGGGCAGCGGGGTGTCGTAGAAGCCGCGGTCCGCCTCGAAGCCGGCCTGCTCCAGCAGCTGTGTCCAGCGGCGGAACGACGTTCCCACGGGCGGCAGTTCGATGACGGCGCCTGCGGCGTGCTGCCGCCACGCGGTGGCCAGGTCGTCCATCAGGACGCGCCAGGACACCCCGTCGATCACCACATGGTGGACGGCCAGGACCAGTTGGCGTTCGGCGCGGCGCCACACGGCGCGCAGCATGGCCCCGCCGTCCGGGTCGAGGCCCTCGGTGGCCAGTGCCACGCAGCCAGCGGGCGGGAGCGCGCTCTCCTGCCAGGCCGGGGCGGTCCGGCCGGGGCCGGGGATGTCGAAGCTCCAGCGTTCCCCGCGGACCAGCCGGGCGCGCAGCATGGCGTGCCGGTCCAGTAGGGCGGTGAGGATCGCGTCGAGTGCCCGCCCGGTCAGTTCCGCCGGGGTGCGGAGGACGACCGACTGGACGAATCCGTCGATCGCGTCGGTGGTCTCGCCGAGCCACTGCACCACGGGCAGGCCGACGACGGGGCCGGTGGCGATGTCGTCGTGGTCGGCGGCGGTGGTCTCCTCGCGGCTCGCCACCGCGGCGAGCGCCCCGAGACGGCTGTGCGTGAAGATCTGCCGGGCGGTGACGTGGAGTCCGTCCTCCCGCAGGGCGCTCAGCAGGGAGATGGCCAGGATGCTGTCGCCGCCGAGCTGGAAGAAGTCCTGGTCGGTGCCGGTCCGCTCCAGCCGCAGCACCTTCGCGGCGGCCGCGCACACCAGCCGCTCCTCCTCGGTGACGGGCTCTGCCGCGCCGTCCGTGGCGATCACGGGCTCGGGCAGGGCGGCGCGGTCGATCTTGCCGTTGGCGGTGAGCGGGAACTCCGTCAGGACCACGAGGTGCGCGGGCACCATGTACTCGACCATGTGGCGGGCGGCCCACTCCTTGACGGTCTCGGCCCGCAGCCCTTCGTGGCCGGTGGCCGGGATCACGTACCCGGTCAGATAGGTGCCGCCCGCGGTGTTCTTCTTCGCGACGACGCAGCTGTGCCGTACGCCGGGGTGTTCGGCGAGCGAGACCTCGACGTCCTCGGTCTCCAGGCGCATGCCGCGGATCTTGATCTGGTTGTCGGCGCGGCCGAGGAAGTCCAGCGTGCCGTCCGGGGCGAAGCGTGCCAGGTCGCCGGTGCGGTAGAGGCGTGACCCGTCGTCGGCGAAGGGATTGGCGACGAACCGGGAGGCGGTCAGGCCGGGGGCGTTGACGTAGCCGCGGCCCAGGAGGATTCCGCCCGCGTACAGTTCGCCGCCGACGCCGGCCGGAACCGGTCGCAGTTCCTCGTCCAGGACGTACAGCTGGGTGTTGGGGTTGGCCCGGCCGATGGAGGTCGACAGGCGTTCGGCCTCGCCCCGGTAGATGACGTGGGAGACGCCGATGGTCGTCTCGGCGGGCCCGTAGCCGTGGTAGAGCGGGATGCCGAGCCGGGCGCGGAAGCGTTCGTACAGCTCGGGGGTGAGCACCTCGCCGCCGCACCACACATGCCGCAGGCTGTCCAGACGGTCCGATTCGCCGGCGATCTCCAGCAGTACGTCCAGCATGGAGGAGACCAGGTAGGTGAAGGTGACGCGCTGCTGGGCGATCACACTCAGCAGGTGGTGCGGATCGCGTTCGCCGCCGGGGCGCAGGATCACCAGCCTGCCTCCGCGGACCAGCGGCAGGAAGATCTCGTTGATGGAGATGTCGAAGGAGAGCGGGGCCTTGAACAGCGAGGCGTCGTCGTGGCCGAAGCGCAGGATCTCCCCGGCCTGCCACACCAGGCGTTCGCTGATCGCCTCGTGACGGATCATGGCGCCCTTGGGACGGCCGGTCGAGCCGGAGGTGAAGATGACGTACGCCAGGGCGGCGCCGGGGACGGTCACGTCCGGCGCCTCGGCCGGACGGTCCGCGAAGCCCCAGTCGGCGAGGGCGACGGCGACCGCGTCCGGCTCGCCGTCCGCGTGCTCGCCGGTTTCGTTGAGCTGGAGCACGACCCGGGCGTCCTCGACGACGACGGCGCGGCGGGCGGCGGGCCACTGCGGATCGAGCGGCACGAAGGCGCATCCGGCCTGGAGCACGGCGAGGAGCCCGATGACCATCTCGGCGGAGCGGCCGAGGGAGATGCCGACGACCTGTTCGGCGGCGAGCCCCCGTCCGGTCAGATGGTGGGCCAGCTGGGCGGAGTACGCGGCGACTTGACGATACGTCAGGGTGTGGTGCTCGTCGACGACCGCGACGGCGTCGGGCCGGACGCGGGCCTGCTCGCGGAACATCTCCATGAGCGTCGGGCGGGGCCGGTCGGCCCGGTTGTCGTTCCACCGGGCCAGGGCCCGGAGCCGGGACGCCGCGTCGGACGGTGCGATCGTGCCGAGGGGGCGGTCGGGGAAGTCGGCCAGGTCGTCCAGGGCGAGCTGCGCGTCGGCGAGCGGGACGCCCGCGGGGGCGACGACGGCGAGGCCGCCCGCCCCCTCGCCCCCGTCCGCGGGCCCGTTGCCCGTACCGTCCTTGTCGGCCTGCCGGAGGAGGTCGGGGAAGGGGGTGTCCGGCGTGAGGTCCATGCCGTCGGGACCGAGGCCGGTCGCCCAGTACGACAGCCCCACGGCGCAGGCCGCGGCGACGGTCCGGTCGCCGTAGTCGCCGGTGCGGCGGCGCAGACCGGCCAGGCGGGCGGGAGAGAGCAGTACGCGCGGGGCGCTCGGTTCCGTCATCGAAAACTCAGCATCCTTCCGAGGTATGCAAGTTAGCCTAACCTAACTTAGGTTCACCTAACTACCCTCGCGCCAGGCGCGCCACAGGCGCGCGTACCGGCCTTCGAGAGCCACCAGTTCCGCGTGCGTCCCCTCCTCCACGACCCGCCCCCCGTCCAGTACGGCGATCCGGTCCGCCGCCATCGCCTGGGTCAGCCGGTGCGCCACGAAGAGCGTGGTCCGGCCCTCGCACGCGGCCAGTACCGCCCGCTCCAGCTCGGCCGCGCCCTCGCTGCCCGCCTCCGCGGTCGACTCGTCGAGCACCACCACGGGCGAGCGGCCCAGCACCAGCCGGGCCAGGGCGATCTGGGCGACCTTGGTGCCGTCCAGCCGCTCGCCGCCCTCACCGACCACGGTGTGCGGTCCGTCCGGCAGCGTCTCCACCCAGCCCTCGGCGCCCACCGTGCGCAGCGCGGCCAGCAGTTCGGCGTCGCTCGCCCCGGGCGCGGCCAGCCGCAGGTCCTCGGCGAGCGGCCCGGAGAACACATGGGTCTCCTGCGTCAGGATGGTCACCAGCGACCGGGCCCCGGCCTCGTCCAGCGCGGCGAGATCGTGCGGGCCGATGCGGACCGAGCCGGACTGCGGGGTGCCGATCCCGGCGATCAGCGCGGCCAGGGTCGATTTCCCGGCACCGGTCGCCCCGACCAGGGCGAGCGAGCCGCCGGCCGGGATGGACAGGTCGACGTCCCGCAGGACGGGTTCCCCGGTGCCGGGGTACCGGAACGTCAGCCCCCGCACCTCCACCGGGCAGGGGCCGTCGCCGGTCCGGGCGGCGGACGCGTCGCCCACCAGCCGGTCCTCCGCCGGCTCCCCCACCACCCCGACCAGGCGGGTCAGGCTGGCGCCCGACTTCTGCGCCTCGTCGAAGGTGAACATGATGGCGCCGAGCGGGGTGAACAGCCGGTGGAACATCAGCGGGGCGGCCGACACCTCGCCCAGACTGGCGGACCCGGTCTCCAGCAGGACGTAGCCCACCACGACGATCAGGGTCAGGCCGATGAACTCCGCGCGGTTCTCCCGGCCGACGAACCGGCCGAAGAAGCGGAACACCTCGACACCCAGCTCACGCACCCGCCACGACTCGCGGGTGACCTGCTCGCGGAAGCCCTCCTCCAGGCGGTACGCCCGGACGGTGCCGATCCCGTTCAGTCCGCTGATCAGCGCCTGTGCCCGGTCCGCCTGGGCCACCCGCTGGCGGCGGTAGAGCGGTGCCGAGCGGGGCAGGTACCAGTGCAGGGCCAGTCCGTACGCGGGCAGCGCCCCGGCACCGGCCAGACCCAGGCGCCAGTCCAGGCCGAACATGCCGGCCGTGGCGATGACCACCAGCACCCCCGCCGAGAACACCGTGGGGATGGCGGCCCGGATGCCCTTGGAGATCACCGCGACGTCGTCGCCGACCCGGGAGAGCACATC
Organism: Streptomyces sp. NPDC058195; assembly: GCF_042883525.1. Classification (NCBI taxonomy): domain Bacteria; kingdom Bacillati; phylum Actinomycetota; class Actinomycetes; order Kitasatosporales; family Streptomycetaceae; genus Streptomyces; species Streptomyces sp. NPDC058195. Next base: position 132,456 of record NZ_JBHVVM010000013.1, on the reverse strand, counting down.
GCCCCGGCCGACCTGCTCGACGCGTGCGCTCGGCATGCCCAGCACCGCGCGCACGGCCCCCTCCCGAAGCCGGGCGAGGAGATCGGCGCCCAGCCGCCCGATCAGGTACGTGGACGCGGCGGTGGCCACCGCGCCGAGCAGCGCGGCGGCCACCATCAGCACACCGACCCTGACCAGCACCGAGCGCGGCTCACCCCCGGCCACCCCGTCCACCACCTGGCTGAGCAGGAGCACGGGGAGGATCTGGAGCGCGGCCCCGGCGACCGTGGTGAGCAGGGTGGCCGCCGTGAGCCACGGGGCGCGGCGGCAGTGCGCCGCGACCCACCCGGCGGCCTCCCGCCCCGTCGCCGTACGCAGGGTCGACGACACGGCTACGAGGCCGACTTCACGAGCTCGTCGATCGCGTACGGCAGGGACAGCAGGGTGCCCTGGGACATCGCCGCACCGACCGCCGGGCCCTCGCTGTCCAGCAGGTAGGAGACCTTGCCGTTCTTGACCGCGGGCAGGTTGGCGAACAGCTCGAACTTCTTCAACGCCTCGGTTTCCGCACGGTCGTTGACGACGAAGATCCGGTCGACGTCGACCAGGTCGACGCGCTCGGGGGACAGCGTGGTGTAGAACTTGCCGCCCGCGACCTCATCGATCTTGGTCTGGTAGGCGAAACCGGCACCCGTCACCAGACGGCCGCGGACGTCGGTGGAGGTGAACGGCGCGACGGAGTCCTTGTACCAGGACAGCACGACGGCGGTCTGCTGCGCGAACTCCGGGTGCGCCTTCTTCGCCGCGTCGAGCCTTCCCTGGATGCCCTGGACCAGCTTCTCGCCCTCGGCCTCCTTGCCGAGGGCCTTGGCGATGTGCACCGCGTTGTCCTGCCAGGGAGCGCTGAAGGGCTCCTTCTCCGCCTTGGTGCGGCCGACCGTCGGAGCGATCCTGGAGAGCTTCTCGTAGGCGGCCCGGTCGATCTCGGAGTAGACGGCGATGATCAGGTCCGGCCGCAGCGAGGCGATCTTCTCGTAGTTGGGGCCCGCGTCACCGTTGCTCATGATGACCTCGGGGCGGGTGTCGCCCCACTTGTCCTTCACCCAGGGCCACTGGGTGTTGATGTCGGGGGACTTGCCCGCCGGGTTCGGGTACTGGTCGACCATGCCGACCGGCTTGATGCCGAGCGCCAGGATGGCCTGGTCGTCCGTGTAGCCGACCGAGACGACGCGCTTGGGCGCCTTGGTGATCTCCGTGGACCCGAACGCGTGCTCCACGGTGGCCGGGAAGGCACTGGAGGAGGCGGCCGGGGCGTCCGCGCCCTCCGGCTCCGCGGTGCCGGAACCGCACCCTGCCAGGAGGCCGACGCCGAGCGCCGCGGCGGACAGTACCGCCGCCGTCCGCCGCCAGGGCCGCACACGCGTCGTTCGATGGAGAAGCATCCGGATTCCCTTGCTTTCATGCAGTCAGCCGCGCCTCACACTAAGGGCAGCCAAACCTTATCCCTCTTGACTGAGGGTAGCCTAGCCTAAGTTCTGAATTCTCTTCCGGCGGGCCCGAGTTGAACACCGCCCCTCGGCCCGCGCGACGCCTCAGGGCGCCCGGACCCCGGCATGGGTGCGCCCGATCGGCACGATGAGCGGCCGGTCGCCCACCGGGTCGTCGATCACCAGCGCGTTGAGCCCGAAGACCTCGCGCAGCAGTGGGGCGGTGATCACCTCGCGCGGGTGCCCCTGCGCCAGCACGGAGCCCGCCCGCATCACGACGAGGTGATCGCTGTAGCGGGCGGCCAGGTTGAGGTCGTGCAGCACCATGACCACGGTGCGGCCCGACTCGTGCAGGTCGTCCACCAGGTCGAGTACGTCGATGGCGTGGGCCAGGTCCAGATAGGTGGTCGGCTCGTCCAGAAGCAGGAGATCGGTGCCCTGCGCCAGGGTCATGGAGATCCAGACGCGTTGGCGCTGCCCGCCGGAGAGCGAGTCGACCGGACGGCCGGCGAGATCCGCGACCCCGGTCATGGCCAGCGCACGCGCCACCACGTCGGCGTCGTCCGAGGACCACTGCCGCAGCCAGCTCTGGTGCGGATGGCGCCCCCGGGCGACCAGGTCGGCCACCGTCAGCCCCTCCGGCGCGAGCGGCGACTGGGGCAGCAGGCCCAGCTTCCTGGCCACGTCCCTGGTCCGGAGCCTGCCGATGTCCTCCCCGTCCAGCACGACCGTCCCGCCGTCCGGTCTGAGCAGCCGCGTCAGGGTGCGCAACAGGGTGGACTTGCCACAGCCGTTGGGGCCGATGATGGTGGTGATCACCCCTGGGGGGATGGCCACGTCCAGCTTCTCGATGACGGTGCGTCCGCCGTATCCGACCGTGACGCCCCGGGCCGCCAGCCGCGGTGCGCCGTCGGTGCCGGCCGCCGTCGCGGCCCCGGTGGTGAACTGAGTGCCCACAGGCCCCCCTCGTCTGGGTTCGTCCTACGTACGTGTGGTCTGTCTGAGGTTGGCCCGCACCAGCAGCCACACCAGGAACGGTCCGCCGATCGCCGCGGTCACCACCCCGACCGGCAGGGAGACCGGCAGCGCCGTTCGCGCGAGCAGGTCCGATCCGGTCAGCAGCACCGCCCCCACCAGGGCGGAGGCCGCCAATGGCGGGGTCGGGAACCGGGCCAGACGCATCGCCACCTGCGGTGCCACCAGCGCCACGAAGGGCACCGGGCCCGCCGCGCTCACCGCCACCGCGGCCAGCAGCACCGCGCACAGCAGCAGGACGGCCCGCACCCTGGTGTACCGGACGCCCAGCCCGGCGGCGATGTCGTCGCCCAGGTGCATCGGCTTGAACGGGAACGCGGCGACGGCCACCACCACGACCAGCGCCAGCACGCACCAGGCCGCCACCCGGACCGCTTCCCACGACCGGTCGTCCAGCGAACCGACCAGCCACACCTGGGCCCTGGCCACGTCCCGGATGTCGGCCGAGACCAGCAGCCAGGTCGTGATCGCCTCCATCACGGCGCTCACCGAGATGCCGATGAGGACGAGCCGGAAGCCGTCGATCCCCCGGCGCCAGGCCAGGAAGTACACCAGCAGCCCGGTGCCCAGCCCGCCCGCGAGCGCGGCCAGCGGCAGCCCCGCCGTACCGAGCGCCGCCGTCGCCGCCCCGCCCGACGCCGTCACCAGGAACACCGCGACCGCTCCAGCGCCCCCGGTGATGCCGAGGACGTCCGGACTGGCGAGCGGGTTGCGCGCGACGGACTGGGTGATCGCCCCGGAGATGCCGAGCGCGGCCCCCACCACCAGACCGGCCAGGGCCCGCGGCATCCGCAGGTCCATGACCACGAACTCGTCGACCGGTTCGCCCTGGCCGAACACGGTGGCGATCACCCGGGGCAGCCCGATGGGGAAGTCCCCTACGCCGATGGAGAGGCAGAAGAGCAGGAAGGCGCCCGCCGCCAGCACCAGGGTGACCAGGGCGACCCACGGCCGCCATACGAACGACACCCGGCCCAGCCGCAGGCCCGGCGCCATCGGGGGGTTCGTCTCCGTCATGTTCACGCGTTCCTGAACTTTCCGCGCCACACCAGGACCGCGAAGAACGGGGCACCGAGCAGGGCGACCACGATGCCCGCGTCCAGTTCGCCGGGCCGCACGACGACGCGCCCCACAATGTCGCAGACCAGCAGGACGGCCGAGCCGAGCAGACCGGCGTACGGCACCAGCCAGCGGTAGTCCGGCCCGGTCAGGTACCGGGCCACATGAGCCACCATCAGCCCGAGGAAGGCGATCGGGCCACAGGCCGCGGTGGCCGCGCCCGCGAGCAGGGTGACGGCGGCGATGCCCAGGGTCCGGCTCCGCGCGATGTTCACACCCAGTCCGCGCGCCACGTCGTCACCCAGGTTGAGCAGGTTGAGCGAGGGCAGGACGACCAGCGCCAGCGCCAGCCCCGCCGCGACGAAGGCGGCGACCGGCCCGATGACGTCGAACCCGACCCCGGACACCGAGCCCGCGTTCCAGAACCGCAGCGCGTTCATCGACTTCTGGCTGGAGAGCGCCACGGCCGTGGTCATCGCCGCGAGGAAGACCGTGACCCCCTGCCCGGCCAGGGCCAGGGTCAGCGGATTGCCCGCGCCCCGGCCGATGCTGGCGAGACCGAAGACGAGGACGCCGCAGAGCGCCGCCCCGGCGAAGGCGAACCAGACGTACTGGAACGGGTCGGCGAAGCCGAACACGGCGATCACCGACACCACCGCGAACGACGCCCCGGCGTTCACCCCCACCAGGCCGGTGTCGGCGATCGGATTCCGGGTGAAGCCCTGGATCAGCGCGCCGCCCACCCCCAGCGCGGCACCCGCCACGACCGCGAGCACCGTCCGGGGCACCCGCACGGTCTGCACGATGAGCCGGATCCCGGTGAGCCGTTGGTCGGACTCGGGAGCGGCGAACAGCCCGTGCCAGACCTCGGCGGGGCTCAGCGCCCGAGCACCGACGGCCAGCGACACCGCCGCCGCGACGGCCAGGACCGCCAGCAGCGCGGCGAGCCCGGCCCCTCGCAGGTGGCGGGGGGCCGCGGTGCCCGCTTTCCCCGGGCGCCCGGTTGCAGTGGTGCGCATCGCGGTGTTCGTTATCCCTTGGTTCCGGTGCCGTCGGTGGACGAACGGGCCGCACCGGAGGCGGACTTGACGCCCCGTTCGAGCAGCGACTCCAGGATCTCGCCGACCCGGATCGCGGTGTTGGACAGCAGGGAGGTGGTGATGCCGTGGGTGTGCTCCGTACCGCCCTGGAGGTAGATCCCGCAGCGCAGCGCCGGGTCGGTCGAGACACGGTAGTCGCGCTCGACGCGGACCCGGCCCTCGTCGTCGCGCAGGCACAGGTCAGCGACCTCGCCGAGCAGGCCGAGCGGGTCGGCGGGGCGGTAGCCGGTGGCGAACACCACGACGTCGGCGTCCAGCTGGGTCTCCTCGCCGGTGACGAGCGAGGTCACGGCGGCCCGGACACCGCCGGGCGTCTCCTCCACGCCGGTGACCCGGGACACGTTGAGGAAGCGCAGCCGCTCGGTGCCGAGGACCTTCTCCTGGTACATCTGCCGGTACAGGTCGTCGATCAGGTCGATGTCCACCACGGAGTAGTTGGTGTTGCCGTGGTAGGCCATGAGCCGGTCCTTCACGCTGTCGGGCGCGGTGAAGTAGTCGTCGACCGCACCGGGGTCGAAGATCCGGTTGGCGAAACTGCTGTCGTCGGCGGGGCTGTAGCCGTAGCGGGAGAAGACCGCGCACACCTCGGCGCGGGGGAACCGCCGGTGCAGATAGGCGACGTTCTCGGCGGCGCTCTGCCCCGCACCCACGACGACGAAGCGCGCGGGCGAGGGCGAGGCGGTCTGAAGGGCGTCGACCTTGCGCAGCAGATCGGAGTTGTGCCAGACGCGCTCGCCGCGCTCGACGCCGGGCGGCATGACGGGGCGCAGTCCGGTGCCGACGACGAGGTTGCGGGCCCGGTGGACCGACAGCCCCTCGGCCGAACGGACCGTCACATCCAGGTACTCCACGGTGCCTTCGTGGACGAAGGGCGTGACGGCGACGACCTCGTGGCCGTAGGAGACCATGTCGCCGACCTTGGCCGCGGCCCACTCGAAGTAGTCGTGGAACTCCACCCGCAGCGGGAAGAGGTTCTTGTGGTTGATGAAGTCGATCAGCCGTCCCCTGCTCTGGAGATAGCAGAGGAAGCTGAACTCACTGGCGGGGTTGCGGAGCGTCACCAGGTCCTTGAGGAAGGACACTTGCATGGTGGCGTCGTCGATGAGCATGCCGCGGTGCCAGCCGAAGCTCGGCTGTTGTTCGAAGAAGTGGGCAGTGACGGGCTCCTGGCCGCCTGCGCGTGCGTTGTGCTCGCTCAGCGCAATCGCCATGGCCACGTTGGACGGGCCGAAGCCGATGCCCATCAGATCGTGGACCACTGGTGTGTCGCCAGGAAGAACCGGTGACATGTCACTCCCATCGTGCGGGAAAGCCGCCTGTCAGGCGCGGGAAAAGGTACGAAGGGCGGGCATAACGACGAACCCGCCCACCAAGAACTTAGGTGAGCCTAAGCTAATCACATGACCCTGTCGATAGGGCGGGCGCATTCCAGGCGCGGACATCGTGCCAACTCGGGCCCGAAATACCCCTGTTGCAAACTAAGGTAAGCCTTGCTTTACTTACGGCGCTTTGGATGCGGCACTCGGTTGCGGCCGGTCCACCCCCTGCCCTGAGGAGGAACCCATGCGGGTCGTCATGTTCGGTTACCAGACCTGGGGGCACCGCACCCTGCAAGCCCTGCTGGACTCCGAGCACCAGGTGGTCCTGGTGGTGACGCACCCCAAGAGCGAGCACGCGTACGAGAAGATCTGGAGCGACTCGGTCGCCGACCTGGCCGAGGAGCACGGCGTCCCGGTGCTGATCCGCAGCCGTCCGGACGACGACGAGCTGTTCGAGCGTCTCAAGGCGGCCGATCCGGACATCATCGTGGCCAACAACTGGCGGACCTGGATCCCGCCGCGGATCTACGGCCTGCCGCGCCACGGCACGCTGAACGTCCACGATTCACTGCTGCCGAAGTACGCCGGGTTCTCCCCCCTGATCTGGGCGCTGATCAACGGCGAGACCGAAGTGGGCGTGACCGCGCATCTGATGGACGAGGAACTGGACGCCGGTGACATCGTCCGGCAGGAGGCCGTCGCGGTCGGCCCGGCGGACACCGCCACCGACCTCTTCCACAAGACCGTCGGCCTGATCGCGCCCGTCACCATCGGCGCGCTCGGCCTCATCGCCGCCGGGCGGACGGAGTTCACCCGGCAGGACCGCTCCCAGGCCAGCTTCTTCCACAAGCGGTCCACCGAGGACATCCGGATCGACTGGAACTGGCCCGCCGAGGATCTCGAACGCCTCGTCCGCGCCCAGTCCGAGCCGTACCCCAGCGCCTTCACCCACCACCGGGGCAGGCGGCTGGAGATCCTCGCCGCGGCCGTCTCGCAGAACCGGTACGGCGGCACGCCCGGCCGGATCTTCTACCGCGAGGGGGAGGGCGTGGTCATCGTCGCCGGGGCCGACGCCCGCACCGGCCGCAACCACGGCCTGGCCATCACCCGGGTACGGACCGAGGACGGCCGTGAGCTCGCGGCCACGGAGTACTTCACCACCATGGGCGGCTACCTGACCGCCCGCCCCTGAAGCGCCTTCGCGGCCACGCCCCGGCCGGGTGCCGGCTCAGGGCGTGGCCGCGGAGACCACGTAGACGACCGGGTTCATCGGGTCGGTCATATTCACCATGATGTCCTGGGTGGGCCGTGGGTCCTTGTTCACGTGCCGGGTACCCGCCCACTCGGCCTCGGCGGGGAAGGACCAGCCCGTGACCTTCAGATCACGGTCGCCGACGGCCACCTTGCCCGGCTCCAGGTCGGAGCGCCCGCTGCCCATCCGGCCGAGGAAGCGGTCCAGCCCGGCGGACGTGGTGCGGAACTCCACGTACAGCCGGCTGGTCTTCCAGTTGTTCGTCTCGTAGTACCGCACGTCCAGCGAGTTGCCGGGCATGGGCAGCTCGTAGATCCGGCGCTGCATCCGTGAGGGCCAGCCCTCCTGAAGCCCCTGCGCGGCGGCCTCGGCCTCCTTGTTCTGGCCGGAGCGGCGGCTCTGCCCGGCGGAGATCAGCAGATAGCCGGCCGGGATGCCGATGAGCAGCACGATGATCGTCGCGGTGATCAGCCGTCGGCGGATCATCCGGCGCCGGTCCTGCGGCGGCCGTCCGTCGTCGGGCGGCGGGGACTGGCGCGGCAGGACGGGATGCTCGGCTGCGGTCATGTCTCTCGGAGTCCCTAGGGGGTGCGGGTGGAGCGGGTGGAGCGGATGGTGCTCGCGGCCTGGTCGTAGATCTGGGCGTAGCGCTCGTAGCGCTCCACCCGGCGCCGGTTGGCGCGGCGGAATCTTCGGGCCACCAGCCGGGCCAGGTCCGCGGCGCCGACCATACCCGCCTCGGGGCCGAGCTGGGCACGGGCGATCCGGGCCTCCGGCCGGTAGCCGCGACCGGTGAGGTGCCGTTTGAAGGCGTCCCGGGCGGGGCCGATGAGCAGGTCGTCGGCAGCGCTGACACCGCCCCCGATAACGAAGCAGGAGGGGTCGAGCGCGGCGGCCAGGTTGGCGATGCCCACGCCGAGCCACTGGCCGATGTCCTGGAGCAGCTCGACGCACATCGCGTCGCCCTCGCGGGCCAGTTCCGTGATCAGCGGCCCGGTGATGTCGGGGATGTTGCCCTTGACCCGTTCGATGATGCCGTGCGCCACCGGAGAGTCCGCGGCGGCCAGCTCCCTGGCCTCCCGGACCAGCGCGTTACCCGAGCTGTACTGCTCCCAGCAGCCGCGGTTTCCGCAGGGGCAGCGGTGCCCGCCGGGCACCACCTGCATGTGGCCGAACTCACCGGCGACCCCGTACTTGCCGCGCTTGACCTGGCCGTCCTCCAGGATCGCGCCGCCGATGCCGGTGCCGAGCGTGATCATGACGAGGTGGTCCTCGCCGCGGCCCGCGCCGAAGCGCCACTCCGCCCAGGCGGCGGTGTTGGCGTCGTTGTCGACCATGACGGGAACGGCGAGGCGGGAGGCGAGGGCGTCACGCAGCGGTTCGTCGCGCCAGGCGAGGTGCGGGGCGAAGAGCACCTTGGAGCGGTCGGCGTCGACCCAGCCGGCCGCACCGATGCCGACGGCGTGCACGTCGTGCCGGTCGGAGAGGTCCAGGACCAGCTCGACGATGGTGTCCTCGACGACCTTGGGGCTCTTGGACTTGTCCGGCGTCTCGGTGCGCAGCTGCTCCAGGATGGTGCCGTCGGCGTCGACGACACCCGCCATCACCTTCGTACCGCCGATGTCGATGCCGACGGTGGGAACCCGCGGTGCCGTGAGGTGCGAGCGCCGCTCCCGGGTGCCCACGGTCCGCAGGACGGTGGCGCGGGCGGAGCCGCGGTGGGTGAAGTCGCGGTACGTGCTCATCGTCCCTGCGGGGTGTTGGGGAGCCGGGGGCGTGCTCCCGGCGGCGGACGGCGCCCGTCGGGCTCGATTCTGCCACTGCCGCGGCACCGGGGCGGGCGGGCCCGTGCGTACGGGGCCGCCCGCGGGCGGGCACTACGCCAGGTCGTCGGGGCCGGGACCGGTGGCCCGCTCCAGCTCGTGGCTGAGCTCCTCCAGCTCGCTGCCCCCCGCCATCTGGCGGGTCAGCTCGTCCAGAGTGATGGAGTCCTTGGTGTGGCTGCCGGACATCGCGCCCCGCTTCAGCAGCACGAACCGGTCACCGACGAGGTACGCGTGGTGGGGGTTGTGCGTGATGAGAACCACTCCGAGACCGGCGTCCCGGGCCGCCGCGACGTACTTGAGCACCACCCCGGACTGCTTGACGCCGAGCGCGGCGGTCGGCTCGTCCAGGACGAGGACCTTGGCGCCGAAGTGGATGGCCCGCGCGATGGCGACGCACTGGCGCTCGCCGCCGGAGAGGGTGCCGATCGGCTGGTCGACGTCGCGCAGGTCGATGCCCATGCGCCGCAGCGCGGAGCGGGTCGTCTCGCGCATCCGGCGCACGTCCAGGCGCTTGAACGGACCGGCGCCGAGGGTCGGCTCGGAGCCCAGGAAGAAGTTGCGCCAGACCGGCATCAGCGGGACCACGGCCAGGTCCTGGTAGACGGTGGCGATGCCACGGTCCAGGGCGTCGCGCGGGTTGACCAGGGTGGTCTCCTCACCGTCGATGAGGAAGCTCCCGGCGTCGTGCCGGTGCAGCCCCGCGATGATCTTGATGAGGGTGGACTTGCCCGCGCCGTTGTCGCCGAGCACACAGGAGATCTCGCCCGCGTGGACCTCCAGCGAGACATCCGTCAGGGCCTTGATGTTGCCGTAGAACTTGCTGACGTGGTCCAGTTCGACCAGCGCCTGGCCGGGCGTCTGCGCCTCGTCGGCCGGTTCCTTGGGGGCCGTCATGCCGTCGCCTCCGCGCGCTTGCGTACCCATGCGTTGAGCAGGGTGGCCAGGAGCAGCATGGCTCCGAGGAAGAACTTGAACCAGTCCGGGTTCCACTCCGCGTACACGATGCCCTTGCTGGTCATGCCGAAGATGACCGCACCGACCGCGGAGCCGATCGCGGAGCCGTAGCCGCCGGTGATCAGGCAGCCGCCGATGACGGCCGCGATGATGTAGATCAGCTCGTTTCCGACGCCCTCGCCGGACTGCACCACGTCGAACGAGAACAGCAGGTGCTGGCCGGAGACCCAGGCGGCGAAGGCGACCCCCAGGTAGAGCCCGATCTTGGTACGGATCACCGGGACGCCGACCGCGCGGGCGGCGTCGGCCTCGCCGCCGACCGCGAAGATCCAGTTGCCGAAGCGGGTACGGAGCAGGATCCAGGTGGCGATCGCGACGAGCACGGCCCACCACAGGATGGTGACCTTGAACTCGACGCCGCCGATCGTCCACTGCGAGGCGAAGACCTTGCGGGCCGAGTCGAAGCCCTCCATGTCGCCGATGGCCTTGGTGGACACGGTCCCGCTGATCAGTTTGGTGAAGCCCAGATTGAGGCCGGTCAGCATCAGGAACGTGCCCAGGGTGATGATGAAACTGGGCAGTTTCGTCACGGTCAGCATGAAGCCGTTGAAGGCGCCGATGACCAGCGTGACCAGCAGCGACACGAAGACGCCGACCCAGACGTTGGCGGTCATCTGGTAGCTGAACATCGACGAGACCAGCGCCGAGCTGGTGACCAGCACACCGGCGGAGAGGTCGAACTCGCCGCCGATCATCAGCAGCGCCACCGGTGCGGCCATGATCCCGATCGTCGAGGCCGCGTAGAGCACCGTGCCGAGGCTGGAGGCGCGCAGGAAGCTGTCGGCGACGACCGAGAAGAAGAGGAAGACGGCGGCGGCGCCGACCACCGATCCGAGTTCGGGACGGCCGAGCAGCCTGCGCAGCGCCGAGGTGCGCATCAGCCGCTCGTCGGCCGGGGCCGATGGTCCGGCGGCCGTGCTCATCGGGTACCCCGCTTCGTGTACGGGGCCAGCTGGGCGGCGTCCTTCCCGGTGATGATCTGCGGCCCGGTGAGGACCGGGCGGCCACCGCCGAGCACGTTGCCGTTGTAGCGGTAGAGCCAGAGCAGGTCGACCGCCTCGTAGCCCTGGAGGTAGGGCTGCTGGTCGACGGCGAAGCCCAGGGTCTTGTCCTGGAGGGCCGTGGCGACCTTGGCGTTCAGGTCGAAGGTGTCGATCTCGGCCGCGCTGCCCGCGGTCTTCTTCGCCTTGACGGCGGCGTCCGCGAAGGGGGCGCCGAGGGTGACGACCGCGTCGATGTTCTTGTCGGCCTGGAGCTTGGCCTCGATGGACGCCTGGACGTCGGGCATGTTGGTGCCCTCGACGTACAGGTTCTGCATCTGGCCGTCGAAGGTCTTCCCGGCTCCGGCGCAGCGCTGCTCGTGGCCGACGTTGCCCTGCTCGTGCAGGATGCACAGCGCCTTCTTGCGTCCGCGCGCGTTCAGCTCCTCGCCGACCGCCTCGCCCGCGATGGACTCGTCCTGGCCGATGTGGGTCAGCGCCCCGAACCGCTTGGACTCCGCGGAGCCCGAGTTCACCGTGATCACCGGGATTCCGGCCCTGACGGCCTTGGCCACGACGTCCTTCATGGCGCCGGGCTTGGCGAGGGTGACGATCAGCCCGTCGACCTTCTGGTCGATGGCGGCCTGGACCAGCTGGGCCTGCTGCTGCGCCTCGTCGTTGTGCGAGTACAGGAACTTGATGTTGTCCTTGACGGCCGCCTGCTCGGCGCCGCGCTGGACGATGTCCCAGAAGGTGTCGCCGTCGCCCGAGTGGGTGACCATGGCGATGGTCCAGCGGGGTGTGTCCACCGCGGCCCGGCCCTCGGCGGCGGCCTGGGCCGCGCGCTCCTCCGCCCGCTTGCCGCCGGTGCTGCTGCATCCCATGAGGGAAACCCCGAGCACCGCCGCGAGCACGGCGCCCATCGCCCGTACCCCTGTCCGAACCCTTGCCACGACGCCGTGCCCTTCTTGTGCTGCTCGTTGTGCTGCTTCACGGGCCGGGAGTGGTGTGCACACACCCGGTCCGGCTGGCCAAGTATCCCCGAGTGGTCGGCGTCGCCGCCCGGCAGGGGCGGAGCGCGTGTGTCGGCGCCGTGGTACGGGGAGGGGGTCCGCCTTTCTCGCCCGGCCGCCGGAGTGCGGCTGGTGGAGTCTTAACGGTGCGCGTACCGGACGTCAACGGGGCGGGACGGGGCGGTGGCGATCCGGGTCAGCGGACGAGCAGCTGGAAGTCGAAGGTGTAGCGCGAGGCCCGGTAGAGGTGGGAGCCGTGCTCGACCGCCCGCCCGGTGTCGTCGAAGGTGGTGCGCTCCATGGTCAGCAGGGCGGCCCCCTCCGGCTCGCCGAGCACGGCCGCCTCCTGCGCGGTGGCGAGCCGGGCGCCGACGGCCTGGCGGGCGCTGTGCAGGGTGATGGCCGAGCCGCGCAGCAGCCGGTACAGACCGGTGGCCTCCAGTCGGCCGGTGGCCAGGTCGGTGATGCCGGGCGGCAGGTGGTTGCGGAGCAGGGCCAGCGGCTCGCCGTGCGCGTACCGCAGCCGCTCGACGCGGTGTACGTCACTGCCTTCGGCGATGCCGAGCGCGGCGGCGGTGGCGCGGTCGGCCGGCTCGACGGTGTTGCGCAGGACCCGGGTGGCGGGGTTCGCGCCCATCGCCTCCAGGTCGTCGTAGAGGCTGCTGAGTTCGAGCGGGCGGCGGACCGAGCTGTGCACGACCTGGGTGCCCACGCCCCGGCGGCGGACCATCAGCCCCTTGTCGACCAGTGACTGGATGGCCTGGCGGACCGTGGGCCGGGACAGCCCGAGCCGGGCGGCGAGTTCGATCTCGTTGCCGAGCAGGCTGCCGGGGGCGAGCCTGCCCTGCCCGACGGCGGCCTCCAGCTGCTGGGCCAGCTGGAAGTAGAGGGGGATCGGGCTGGTGCGGTCCACGCCGAGTTCGAGTGCTGCGGGGTCGGTGGTGGGTTTGGGCACGCGTGGAGGGTATCTCCCGTGCCGGGGGCCGGGTAGTGCGGTCGTTCGGTTGGCCTGTTGTCGTGTTGCCGTGTTGTCCGGTTGTCCGGTTGTCCGGACAGCATGACCGGAGCAACAAACCGTCGTTTGTCATGACATTTGATTGACAGGGCAGTCGGTGGACGGCACGTTGGGTCCATGCGCATCGGACTCATCGGCACCGGCCGGATCGGTTCCTTCCACGCGGGCGTGCTGGCCCGTCATCCCGAGGTGGACGCCCTGGTCGTGGCGGACGCCGACCGGGCCCGCGCCGCCGGTCTGGCGCGGCGCACCGGTGCGGTGGCCGTCCCGGACGCGGCCGGGGTGTTCGGCGCGGGGGTGGACGCCGTGGTGATCGCCTCGGCCACCGCGGCGCACGCGGAGCTGATCGGCCGGGCGGCGCGGGCCGGGCTCCCCGCGTTCTGCGAGAAGCCGATCGCGCTGGACCCGCGGGGAACCCTGGAGGCGCTGCGCGAGGTGGACCGGGCCGGAAGCGTGCTCCAGCTGGGCTTCATGCGCAGGTTCGACGCCGGATACCGGGCCGCCCGCGCCGCCGTACGGTCGGGTGCGCTGGGGCGGCTGCACACGGTGCGGGCGGTCACGATGGACCCGGCCCCGCCGCCCGCCGCCTACCTGCCGCTCTCCGGCGGGCTGTACCGGGACTGCCTGGTCCACGACTTCGACATGGTGCGCTGGGTCACGGGCCGCGAGGTGGCGGAGGTGTACGCCGCCGGCTCGGACACCGGGCCCGCGATGTTCCGGGCGGCGGACGACGTGGACACGGCGGCGGTCCTGCTCACCCTCGATGACGGCACCCTCGTCACGGCGGCGGCCACCCGCTGCAACGGGGCGGGCTACGACGTACGCATGGAGCTGGCGGGCGAGCGGGACCAGATCACCGTGGGCCTGAACGCCCGCACCCCGCTCACCTCCGCCGAGCCCGGGGGTCCTTCCGCCCCGGCCAGCCCGTGGCCGGGCTTCCTGGAACGGTTCGCCCCGGCGTACGAGGCCGAACTGGACGCGTTCGTACGGGTGGTGCGGGGCGAGCTGCCCAATCCGTGCGACGGCCGGGAGGCGTGGCGGGCACTGCTGATCGCGGAGGCGTGCGAGGTGTCGCGCCGGGAGCGCCGCCCGGTGATGGTCGAGGAGATCGCCAAGGAGGCCGGAGACTGCTGGACCTGAGGACGCGGCGGCCACCCGGCCGCCGCGCCGGACCGGTCAGGCCAGCAGGACGGTGCCCTGGGCGACGGCGCAGAGCGTCCGCTCCCCGTCCTCGGCGGCGGCGAACAGCTCGCAGCGGACCACCGCCTGACGGCGGCCGGTGTGCGCGACCTCGGCACGGGCGACCAGGGTGGCGCCGGTGGCGGGCCGTACGTACTGGATGGAGAAGCCGCCGGTCAGTACGTGCGGGCCCAGTGTCGTCCCGGCGGCGAAGGTGATCGCGTTGTCGGCCGCGTAGGCCAGGACCCCGCCGTGCAGAAAGCCGTTCTGCTGCTGGAGCTGGGGGCGGATGTCCACTTCGAGGGTGGCCGCGCCGCCCCCGAAGGCGGTGAGCCGGGCGCCCACCAGTGCGCTGAACGGCTGGCTGTCGAGCACTTTCTGTGCCGCCGTCAGATCGAGTCCAGTCATGTCCGTGTTCCTCCGTCGCGTGCCGTGCCGGGCTTTCTTCCGTCATCGTGTGCTCCCCGCCCCACCGGCGGGCGGGCGGTCTGCGCCCGCCGCGGATCAGCGTGCCGTACCGCCCGCCCGGCTCGTGGCCCCGGCGTCCTCGCCGGGGAAAGCGGAACGTGGCGTTGCTGATCGGGCCGTCGCGGCGCGGCATCTCCCCGGGGGCTCCGCCGGTCAGCTCCGGGCCGTCCCGGAGGGCGGCGAGCCCGTTCGGCGGCCCTCGAAACCGGTCGTGGTCCGGGTGTGCGGGTCCGGCCGGTTCGCGAAGGGCGGTCACCGGCGGCGGGAAGGCGAGGGCGTCGACGAGGCCGGTGTGCCCGGCGGGCGCCCTCGCGCGGACCGGCGTCCGTCTGGCCCCTGGCACCGGACATGGGACGGCCCCCTCCCGGTCGCGCGGTCCGTGCGGCCCGTTCCCCGCGGGCCGACCGCTTCACCCTATGCCGGTGGACGAGCGCCGTCGTCGTCGAGCAGTCCGGCGTCATGCACCAACAGGGCGATCTGGACACGGTTGTTGAAGCCGAACCGGGCGAGTATCCGGGAGACCTGGGTCTTCACGGTCGCCACGCTGAGGTAGAGCGTGGCGGCGATCTCGGCGTTGGACCGGCCGCGCGCGACGGCGATCGCGACCTCGCGTTCCCGCCCGGCCAGTGCGGCGATCCGCCGCCGGGCCGTCCCGGCGCGCCCGTCGTGGCCGCTGGGCCCGGCCCCGGCGGCGCGGTGCATCAACTGCCGGGTCACCGCGGGCGAGAGCACGGGATCTCCGGCGGCCACCCGTCGCACCGCTTCGACGATCCTCGCCGGCGGGGTGTCCTTGAGGACGAATCCGGCTGCCCCGGCACGGATCGCCCGGAGCACCTGTTCATCGGCGTGGAAGGTGGTCAGGACGATGACCTCGGGGGCGTCGGGGCGGGTCCGCAGCCGTTCGGTCGCGGTGAGCCCGTCCATGGCGGGCATCCGGAGGTCCATCAGCACCACGTCGGGGCGCAGCCGTTCGGCCAGTGCGGCGACCTCCGTGCCGTCCGCCCCCTCCCCCACGATCTCGATGTCCTCGGCGCCGCCGAACATGAGGGCGAGACCGGCCCGGACGAGCGGGTCGTCGTCGACGACGAGCAGCCGGACCGGGCGCGGGGCGGGCTCCGCCGGGGTGGTTGTGGTCATGACCACAACCGTATCGGGGCCCGCGCACGATGGGCGCCGGTCGCGGTGAGCACCGGCCACGGCCGCGCACGCGGCGTTCAGGCGGGCCACGGCAGCATGGCGCGGACCTGGAATCCGCCGTCCGGCAGCGGACCGTGGTCCAGGCGGCCTCCGGCCAGCGTGGCGCGTTCGGTGAGGCCGATGAGTCCCTGCCCGGAGCCGGGAACCCGCTCGAAGGGTTCGGCGGGCGCCGGGTTGCGCACCTCGACGGTCAGGCCGTCGCCCGGTGCGCCGGTGACGCTGACGGTGACCTCGGTGCCGGGGGCGTGCTTGCGGGCGTTGGTCAGCGCCTCCTGGGCGATGCGGTAGACGGTGCGGCCGGTGGCGGCGGGGGCCGCGGCGGGGTCGGCGATCCGGTTGTCGAGCGTGACCTTCATACCGGCCAGCCGGGACTCGGCGATCAGTTCGTCGAGGGTGGCCAGGGTGGGCTGAGGCCGGTCGCCCTCGTTCTCGCCGGGGCTGCGCAGTACGCCGATGATCTCGCGCAGGTCCTGGAGCGCCTCGTGCGCGCTGTCCCGGATGACCCCGGCGGCCCGCGCGACCTCGGCCGTGGGGGCGTCGGGGCGGAATTCGAGGGCGCCCGCGTGCACGCTGAGCAGGGTCAGCCGGTGGGCGAGGACGTCGTGCATCTCGCGGGCGATGGCCTCGCGGGCCAGCCGCTGGGCCTGTTCGGCACGGAGTTCCGCCTCGGTCTCGGCCCGGCGCGCCCGCTCACGCAGGGAGACGACGAGCTGTCGTCTGGACCGTACGACCATGCCCCAGCTGATCACCAGCAGGGTCAGTACGGCCCCGATGAACGTGGCCCCGAGGAAGGAGGTGTCCGGGTCGGGACGCACATACGGCTGGACGGGGGCGAGGAGCAGGGCGAGCCCCCCGACGAACGCGACCGGTCTGAAGGGCCGGTGCACCGCCAGCCCGAAGAGCGCGACGAGCATCGCGCCCGCCGCTACGGGTTCGACCGGACAGAGCAGGACCAGCCCGAGCGCCACGCCCACCGGCCAGCGCCGCCGCAGCCAGAGCGCACAGCAGGCCAGCGTCCCGAACAGAACGTCGAACAGCAGGACGAGGCCGGGTGTGGACGGGTCGGCCTCGATCGTCGACACGGTGATCAGGCCGATCCCGGCGGCGCAGAGGAAGGCGGTCGTGTCGACGATCCAGTCCCGCACCGTGCGCCGGGAGCGTCCGCGCCGGTCGCCGGGCAGCTCCGGGCCGGCCATGGCCGACGGGAGCAGCCAGCGGTATTCCGTACGGGTCATGCCACCAAGCTACCCAGGCCGGGCGGCGGGCCGGGCCGCACGGGCGCGTCGGGCGACCAAAGTCGCGCGGGTGGAGACTTTCGGCCCGGCCACCCCCGCCCGCCGCCCAGCCGCTCCCGCCCCACCCGTCGGCCGGGCCGGGCGACGGGCGGGGCGGGCGACGGACAGGGCGGGCGACGGGCGGGGCGGGCGACGGGCAGGGCGGGTGGCAGAGGCACGGTCAGCGGTCGCGTGCGAGGAGCCGTCCGGTGGGGGCGCCGACGGTGCCGTCGGCCGCGATCCGCTCGCCGCGCAGCCAGGTCGAGCGCACGACGCCGTACAGGGTCCTGCCCGCGTAGGCGGTGACCTGGTTGCGGTGGAAGAGCCCGGCCGGGTCGACGGTGAAGGCCGTGTCGGGGGCCAGCACCGCGAAGTCGGCGTCGCGGCCCGCCTCGATGGCGCCCTTGCGGTCCAGCCCGGCCAGTGCGGCGGGGGCGGCCGACATCCAGCGGGCGACGTCGTCGAGTGAGTGGCCGCGCTTGCGGGCCTCGGTCCAGATGGCGGGCAGACCGAGCTGGAGGGAGGAGATCCCGCCCCAGGCGGAGGCGAAGTCGGGGGTCTTGAGGTCGGTGGTGCAGGGCGAGTGGTCGGAGACGACGCAGTCGATCGTGCCGTCCGCCAGCCCCTCCCACAGGGCGTCCTGGTTGGCGGACTCCCGGATCGGCGGGCAGCACTTGAACTCGGTGGCGCCGTCCGGGACCTCCTCGGCGGTGAGGGTGAGGAAGTGCGGGCAGGACTCCACCGTGATCCGGACGCCCTCGCGCTTGGCGGCGGCGATCATCGGCAGGGCGTCGCTGGAGGACAGGTGCAGGACGTGGACCCGGGCGTTCAGCCGCCTGGCGTGCGCGATCAGGCCCTCGATCGCGGTGTTCTCGGCGTCGCGCGGCCGGGAGGCGAGGAAGTCGGCGTACGCGGGGCCGCCGCGCTGCGGGGCGGAGGCGAGATGGCGCGGGTCCTCGGCGTGCACGATGAGCAGGCCGCCGAATCCGGCGATCTCCGCCATGGACCGGGCCAGCTGTTCCTGGTCGAGCTCGGGGAACTCCTCGACGCCGGACGGCGACAGGAAGCACTTGAAGCCGAAGACCCCGGCCTCGTACAGCGGTCGCAGGTCCTTGACGTTGGACGGGATCGCGCCGCCCCAGAATCCGGTGTCGATGTGCGCCTTCGGCGCGGCGACCCGCTGCTTGGTGCGCAGGTGGCCGACGGTGGTGGTCGGGGGCAGCGAGTTGAGCGGCATGTCGAGCAGGGTGGTGATGCCGCCCGCCGCCGCCGCGCGGGTGGCGGTGTGGAAGCCCTCCCACTCGGTGCGGCCCGGGTCGTTCACATGGACATGGGTGTCGACGAACCCGGGCAGCAGGACGTCGTCGCCGAAGTCCTCCAGCCGGGCACCGGCCGGTACCCCGGCGCCGTACGGCAGGACGGCGTCGATCCGCCCGTCTGCGACGGCGACCGCGGCGGGGCGCGTCCCGTCCGGGGTGACGACCCGCGTCGAGCGCAGTACCAGGTTCACGTCCGCACCGGACATCCGTGCTCCTCACTTCGGGCCTTCGGGCACTGAAGAATTCAACGAACTGTTGAAGGAGTTTTCACTCGGGGCGCGGACCCGTCAAGGCCCCGGCCTCCCCGCCGGACCGCCGGACGGCCGCCGCGGACCCCCTCCGTAGGTTTCCACAAAGTAGAAGTCGAGTTTCGGAGTGTGGAACGTAGCATGGGACCAGTGCGGCTCCCGGGTAGCGCCCCTCCTCCCGCCGACACCGGGACAAACGGGCTCTGACCGGCCAGGACGCCGCGCCCGGAGCAGTGCGCCGACCGGGAACCGCCCGGTAGGCTGCTGGGTGCCTCGCCGGGCGGGGCACCCGCTCTTCCGCCTCGAAAGGACCGTTGACGTGCCGCCGTCCCACGCCAGCACATCCGACTCCAAGCCCGCCGCTTCGAGCGGTGGTGTGCAGTCCCTTGAGCGTGCCTTCGACCTGCTGGAGCGGATGGCGGACGCGGGGGGCGAGGTCGGGCTGAGCGAGCTCTCCGCGAGCAGCGGGCTCCCGCTCCCGACCATCCACCGCCTGATGCGCACGCTGGTGCTCTGCGGGTACGTGCGCCAGCAGCCCAACCGGCGCTACGCGCTGGGCCCCCGGCTGATCCGGCTCGGCGAGTCCGCGTCCCGGCTGCTGGGCACCTGGGCCCGCCCGTACCTCGCGCGCCTGGTCGAGGAGACCGGCGAGACCGCGAACATGGCGCTGCTCGACGGCGACGAGATCGTGTACGTGGCCCAGGTGCCGTCCAAGCACTCGATGCGTATGTTCACCGAGGTGGGCCGCCGGGTACTGCCGCACTCCACCGGGGTCGGCAAGGCGCTGCTGGCGCACACGCCCCCGGAGGAGGTACGCGCCCTGCTCGCCCGTACCGGCATGCCCGCCGCCACCGAGAAGACGATCACCACGCCCGAGGGTTTCCTCGACGCGCTGGAGCAGGTCCGCCGGGCCGGCTACGCGGTCGACGACAACGAGCAGGAGATCGGGGTCCGCTGTCTGGCGGTCTCCGTGCCGGACTCCCCCACCTCGGCCGCGATCTCGATCTCCGGTCCGGCGGGCCGGGTGACGGACGCCGCGACGGAGCGGATCGTGCCGATCCTCCAGCAGGCGGCACGCGACCTCTCCGCCGCGCTGGCGAGCAACGGCACCACGGGCTGAGCACGAAGCGGGAGGGGACGGCCGCCCCGGCCGCCCCCTCCCGCGTTCCCCGCCGGATCAGACCGGCTCGGGCACGGTCAGGCGCCCGTCGTCCATCCGGACCGTGCGGTCCACCCGGTCGAGGTGGGTCCGGTCATGCGTGACCAGCACCGTCGCCGTGGACCGCTCCCGGACCAGTCCGACCAGCAGGTCGAGCACCGCGGCGCCCCGCTCGTGGTCGAGCGCGCTGGTCGGCTCGTCCACCAGCAGTACCTCCGGTTCGTTCATCAGGGCCCGCGCGATGTTGACCCGCTGCCGCTGCCCGCCCGAGAGCTGATGGGGCCTGCGCCCGGCCTGGTCCGCGAGGCCGACCGCGTCCAGCAGTTCCAGCGCCCGCTCGCGGGACTGGCGCACCGCGCCGCCCGAGAGATGGGTCATCACCTGGAGCTGCTCGGCGGCCGTCAGCGAGGGCAGCAGATTGGGCTGCTGGAAGACGATCCCGATGTGCTTGCGCCGCAGCTCCGCCTGCCCGGCGCGGTCCAGGCCGGAGGTCTCCCGGCCCGCGACCACCACCCGGCCGGAGTCCGGGGTGACCAGCGTCGCCGCCACCGCGAGCAGGCTGGACTTGCCGGAGCCGGACGGCCCGACCACCGCGGTGAGCGTGCCCGCGGGCACTTCCAGCGACACCCGGTCGAGGGCGGTGAGCCGGCCGTCACCGTCGGGGTAGGTGAGGGTGACGTCGGAGAGGGTGAGGGTCATCGGGCACTCCCGAGTGCGGTCAGCGGGTCGACGGCGGTGATCCGCCGGATGGACAGGGCCGCCCCGAGCGCGCCGAGGACGATCATCACGGCGGCCGGTACCAGAACGGTCGCCGCGTCGAGGACGAACGGCACGGCGCCGCCGCTGATCACGGCCCCGATCCCGGCGGCGAGCGCGGTGCCCGCGCCGGTGCCGAGGGCGAGCATCACGACGGCCTGTCCGAGCGCATCGCGCAGCAGGTAACGAGTGGAGGCGCCGAGCGCCTTCAGCACGGCGACATCGCCGCTGCGCTGGATCGTCCAGACGGTGAAGAAGGCTCCGATGACCAGGGCGGAGATGGCGAAGAGGAAGCCGCGCATGAGCTGGAGCGAACCGTTCTCGGCCTGGTAGGAGCCGATCGCGGTCAAGGAGTCACCCCGCGAGAGGGTGCTGGTGCCCGCCGCCTCGTCGCCCGCGGCGAGATCGGCGCCGCCGTTGGTGGTCAGGGCGATCACCGTGGCGTGGAGCCCCCGGCCGTCGCCGTCGCCGCCCAGGTGCTGCCAGTCGTCGAGCGAGGTCCACACCACCGAGGTGTGGCTGTAGGAGGCGTCGCCCGCGACAGCGGAGACGGTGACCCCGGCGGAACCGAGCCGCAGCCGGTCGCCCGGCCCTGCCGCCAGATCCTCGGCCGCCTGCTCGGAGAGCACCACCTGTCCGTTGGCGACCCGCGTGCCGGGCGGCGCCAGGCCCGAGTCCGGCTCGACCCCGAACGCGGACACCGCCGAGGTGAGACCGCCCCGGCCCGCGGCGTTGAGCGTACGGATACCGAGCGGCTGGGCGTCCTCCACCCCCGGGCGCTTCGCCCAGCTCCGCCAGGCGCGTTCCTCGACGGCCGAGTCGGTGAAGGACACCGAGCGGCCGTCGGGCGGCGCGGCGAACGCCAGGTGGTCGGCGGCCAGCCCGGTGATGGCCGAGGTGTTCTCCCGGGCCAGGCCTGCGGTGAGCCCGGACAGCAGACCCACGAGCAGCGTGATCAGCACCACGACCGTGCCCATGAGCGCGAACCGGCCCTTGGCGAAGCGGAGATCTCTCCATGCGACGAACATGCCTCCAGCGTCCCCGTCCGGGCCCCCGGAGACATCGCACCCGGGTGGGGCCCGACATCAACCTTTCGATTGACCGGCCCCCGGCGCCCCGCGTCTACGCTGGACGCATCATGGACTCCCGCACCTACCCCCCGGTCGCCGCCGCGCTGCGGCTGTGCCTGCACGCGCTGCTGGCCGGGCTGCTGGCGCTCGTGGTGGTACGGGCCGTCGGCAACGGCGCGCCGCGGGCCGGTGCCGTCGTCGTGGTCGCCTGTCTGATGGCCGCGCTGTACGCGGCGGGCGCGCTCGTCCCCGCCGTGCAGCCGCGCACCCGGGCTGCGGCGGTGTGGCTGGCGCTGCTGGGTGTGGTGTGGCTGGCGCTGCTCGTCCTGTCGCCGGACGCGCTGTGGGTGGCCTTCCCGCTCTACTTCCTCCAGCTGCACGTGCTGCCGACCCGCTGGGCGCTGCCCGCCGTCGCGGTGACCGCCGCCGCCGCCATCGCCTGCTTCGTCCTGCACGGCCAGGCCGTCAACCCGGGCACCTTCATCGGACCGGTGCTCGGCGCGGCGGTCGCGGTGGCGACGGTCCTCGGCTACGAGGCGCTGTTCCGGGAGAGCGAACGGCGTCGCCGGCTCATCGAGGAGCTGATGTCGACCCGGGCGGAGCTGGCCGAGGCGGAACGCACCGCGGGCACCCTCGCCGAGCGGGAGCGGCTGGCCCGCGAGATCCACGACACGCTGGCGCAGGGCCTCTCCAGCATCCAGTTGCTGCTGCGCGCCGCCGAGCGCACCCTGCCCGACGACGCCCCCGCCACCGCGCATGTGCGCCGGGCCCGCGAGGCCGCCCAGGAGAACCTCGCCGAGGCCCGCCGCTTCGTCCGCGCGCTCTCCCCGCCGGACCTGGCGAACGGTTCCCTGGCCGCCGCCCTGGAGCGCCTGTCCTCGCGTACGTCGGCCCCCGGTCTCACCGTGCAGTTCGCGGTGAGCGGCACACCGGTGGAGCTGCCCACGCCGTACGAGGTGGCGCTGCTGCGCACCGCCCAGTCGGCGCTGGCCAACACGGTGCGGCACGCCGGGGCCCGGCGGGTGGAGATCACCCTGAGCTTCATGGACACCTCGGTCTCGCTGGACGTGGTCGACGACGGCCGCGGCTTCACCCCGGGGCTCGGCCCGGCCCTGGCGGACCGGGACACCGGGGGCTTCGGCCTGCCCGCGATGCGGGCACGGGCCCGTTCGCTGGGCGGCACGCTCAGTGTCGAGTCGGCACCCGGTCAGGGCGCCGCCGTCGCCCTCACCCTTCCGCTCCCCGACGGCCGGTCAGGACAGGACGCCGCATGAACAGCTCCGCATCCGCTCCCGTCCGGCTGCTGCTCGCCGACGACCATCCGGTGGTACGGGCGGGTCTGCGGGCCGTGCTCGACGCCGAGCCCGACTTCCTCGTGGCCGGCGAGGCGGCCACCGCCGAGCGGGCCGTGGAGCTGGCGGCGGGAGGCGGCTACGACGTCGTCCTGATGGATCTGCAGTTCGGCGCGGGCATGCACGGCTCGCAGGCCACCGCGGCGATCACAGCCCGTCCGGACGCACCCCGGGTGCTGATCCTCACCACCTATGACTCGGACGCCGACATCCTGGCCGCGGTCGAGGCGGGTGCCGCCGGCTATCTGCTGAAGGACGCCCCTCCGGAGGAGCTGGCGGCGGCGGTGCGTACCGCGGCGGCGGGCCGTTCGGCACTCGCTCCGGCCGTCGCGCACCGTCTGATGGACCGGATGCGGACGCCCGCGGAGGCGCTGACCAAGCGTGAGCTGGAGGTGCTGCAACTCGTCGGCGAGGGGCTGTCGAACCTGCAGATCAGCAAGCGGCTCTTCCTGAGCCAGGCAACGGTGAAGTCCCATCTGGTGCACATCTACGCCAAGCTGGGCGTGGACTCCCGCACCTCGGCGGTCGCGGCGGCGACGGCCCGCCGGCTCATCCGCCGCTGACCCCGCCGCACGCGTCCGGTCAGCGGCGCGGCGGCTCGCCGAAGAGGTCGACGGCGACCCGTACGTCCCGCAGCGCGGCGGCCAGGGCGCTCACCGATCCGATCGATCCCGCGATCAGCAGCAGGGAACAGCGCATCCGTCCGATCTCGGGGACACCCTGCGTCGCCATCGCGTCCAGCGCCGCCAGTTCGTCCTCGGCGATGCCCCGGTCCGGGAATTCGGCGGGGTGTCCGGCCAGGGCGCGACGGAGCCGGGAGACGGCCGTGCGCAGCTCGCTCACCCTCGGGTCCTCGCCGCTGCCGGTGACCCGCTTCTGTCCCACGCTTCGCAACAAAGCACTCCCCCTTGCACATCTTTGTGCCGGTGTTCCGACCGGTCCACACAACATGGTCAAGTATCCGGGCGTGCGCGCAAGTTAACGCCATGACAGGTACCGGGCGCCACTCCATGGACGGAAATCAGGGTCTCCCGTAAGGGTGATCTCCCTGTCGTCCGGTGGACACCGCCCCGGCCCGAGGGGTTCCGCGCTTGCTTACGCGAAGGGTGCGCGCGCGGTGTGCGAGGGGTGCGGGGGTGCGCCGCCGGGCACGGCTGGGGTATTCCAGACCGCATGACTGCGACAACGACTCCGCCGCGCGTCGCCGGGCTGCTGCTCGCCGCGGGCGGCGGGCGGCGCCTGGGCGGACGCCCCAAGGCCCTGCTCGAACACCATGGCCGCCCCCTGGTGGAGCACGCGGTGCGGGTGCTCCGGGACGGCGGCTGCGCACCGGTCCAGGTGGTCCTGGGCGCCGCCGCGGACACGGTCCTGGAACGCGCGGAGCTCGGCGGCTGCGGGGTGACGGTGAATCCCGGATGGGCCGAGGGGATGGGTTCCTCGCTGCGTGCCGGGCTGGCGGCACTGGCCGGCTGCGGGGCGGACGCGGTCCTGGTCCTCCTGGTCGACCAGCCGGGGATCGGGGCCGAGGCGGTGGCCCGGGTGCGTACGGCGTACCGCTCCCGGAGCGGGATCGCGGCGGCGGCGTACGGCGGGGAGCGCGGCCATCCGGTGCTGTTCGGGGCGGAGCTGTGGGACCGGGTCGCGGCGGGCGCGGTGGGCGACCGGGGCGCCCGGGGGTTTCTGCGGGAGCACCGCGAGGCGCTCACGCTCGTCGAGTGTTCCGATGTGGCCGAGGCGTACGACATCGACACGGTGGCGGATCTGGACCGCCTCCGGTGAGGGAACGCCCGCGACGGGGAACACCTCCGGTGACCGTGCTGGCACGCTGCGCCAGAACGGGGCCACTCCGCCGACCCGGAGAGCCCCGACATCAACAAACCATTGAACTTCCACCATGAGGAAACTAATATCCACTGATCAGAAGCCCTCTGCACCCCGGACGGCCCCCGTATCCGCATCCCGGCGCCCTGGCACGCCGTGCCGTTCCCGGGCGCCCCTGCGGCCCGGGGCGCCGCCCGCACCGCCCGCACCGCCCGCTGAAGGAGTGACCTCCCATGTCCGCACCAGCGCCGTCCCCGCTGGCCATCGTCGATGCCGAGCCCCTGCCCCGGCAGGACGAGGTCCTGACCGACGCGGCCCTCACGTTCGTGGCCGAGCTGCACCGGCGGTTCACACCCCGCCGTGACGAGCTGCTCGCCCGCCGCGCCGAGCGCCGCGCCGAGATCGCCCGTACCTCCACGCTGGACTTCCTGCCCGAGACGGCGGCGGTCCGCGCGGACGACTCCTGGAAGGTCGCCCCGGCCCCGGCCGCGCTGAACGACCGCCGGGTCGAGATCACCGGTCCGACCGACCGCAAGATGACCATCAACGCGCTGAACTCCGGCGCGCGGGTCTGGCTCGCCGACTTCGAGGACGCGTCCGCCCCCACGTGGGAGAACGTCGTTCTCGGCCAGCTCAGCCTGATGGACGCCTACCGCCGCGAGATCGACTTCACCGACGCCGGGACCGGAAAGCGGTACGCCCTGAAGCCCGCCGAGGAGCTCGCCACGGTCGTGGCCCGCCCCCGCGGCTGGCACCTGAACGAGCGCCACCTCCGGCTCGACGGCACCCCGGTGCCCGGTGCGCTGGTCGACTTCGGGCTCTACTTCTTCCACAACGCCCAGCGTCTGATCGACCTCGGCAAGGGCCCGTACTTCTACCTCCCGAAGACGGAGTCGCATCTGGAGGCCCGCCTCTGGAACGACGTCTTCGTCTTCGCCCAGGACTACGTCGGCATCCCCCAGGGCACGGTCCGCGCGACCGTGCTGATCGAGACGATCACCGCCGCGTACGAGATGGAGGAGATCCTCTACGAGCTACGCGAGCACGCCTCGGGCCTGAACGCGGGACGCTGGGACTACCTCTTCTCCATCGTCAAGAACTTCCGTGACGGCGGCCCCAAGTT
Source organism: Streptomyces sp. NPDC058195 (assembly GCF_042883525.1). Classification (NCBI taxonomy): domain Bacteria; kingdom Bacillati; phylum Actinomycetota; class Actinomycetes; order Kitasatosporales; family Streptomycetaceae; genus Streptomyces; species Streptomyces sp. NPDC058195. The sequence goes on along the minus strand of NZ_JBHVVM010000013.1, from coordinate 106,411 downwards.
CGTCCTGCCGGACCGCAACGCGGTGACGATGACCGCCCCGTTCATGCGGGCGTACACCGAACTGCTCGTGCGCACCTGCCACAAGCGCGGCGCGCACGCCATCGGCGGCATGGCCGCGTTCATCCCGTCGCGCCGCGACGCCGAGGTCAACAAGGTCGCGTTCGAGAAGGTCAAGGCCGACAAGGACCGCGAGGCGAACGACGGCTTCGACGGTTCCTGGGTCGCCCACCCGGACCTCGTCCCGATCGCCATGGCCTCCTTCGACGCGGTCCTCGGTGAGAAGCCGCACCAGAAGGACCGGCTGCGCGAGGACGTCTCGGTGGCCGCGGGCGACCTGATCGCCATCGACACCCTGGACGCCAGGCCCACCTTCGAGGGGCTGCGCAACGCCGTCGCGGTCGGCATCCGTTACATCGAGGCCTGGCTGCGCGGACTGGGCGCGGTCGCCATCTTCAACCTGATGGAGGACGCCGCCACCGCGGAGATCTCCCGGTCGCAGATCTGGCAGTGGATCAACGCGGACGTGGTCTTCGAGAACGGCGAGCACGCCACGGCGGAGCTGGCCCGCGCGGTCGCGGCCGAGGAACTGGCCGCGATCCGCGCCGAGACCGGCGAGGAGGCCTTCGCCGCGGGCACCTGGCAGCAGGCCCATGACCTCCTGCTCCAGGTCGCGCTGGACCAGGACTACGCGGACTTCCTGACCCTCCCGGCGTACGAGCAGCTGGGCTGACCGGACCCCGCGAACGGCCCGCCGCGCACCTTCGCCCCGGCACGCACAGCGCCGGGGCGAAGGTGTGTCCCCGGGCCCGCGGGGCCGGGGACGAGGTCAGGCGGGCGCCTGCGCCATGTCCGCCTTGACGGCTGTGGCGTCGAGCCCGGCGAGCACGGCCGCGGGGTCGCCGCCGCGTGCCACCGCCCGGCCCGCCTCGGTGCGGATGGCGCCCCGGACGGTGGGCCAGGAGCGCAGGTTGACCGGGGAGAACTGCGCGTCCGAGAGCTGCTCGATGAACGGCGAGAGCGGCTGCTCGGCGGGCTTCCCGGTCGCCGCGTCGGAGGCGGAGTAGGTCACGGGCAGCGCGGACTGGCTGCCGCCGTAGGTCAGGGCGGACTTCCCGCTGTAGAGGAACGAGAGGAAGGTGCCGCACTCCTTGCGGCGGTCGTTGCGCCGGAACGCCATCAGCCAGTCGCTGATCCCCACCGGCGGAGAGTCCCCGCCGTCCTTGTTGGGGAACGCGGCGTGCGCGTAGGGGAGTCTGGCCTGGTCGGCGGCGCCCATCAGCATCGGGTGGCCGACCAGCATGCCCATCTGGCCGCGCATGAACTGGGCGTAGGCGTCGGTCCGGTTGAGCTTCGACGGGTCGGGACCGGCCAGCCCCGGCCCGACCAGCTCGTCCCGCAGCCAGGTCAGCGCCTCGGCGTTCTCCTGCTTCCCGAAGTCGTAGTCACCGGAGTCCCCGGTGTAGCCGCCACCCGCCGCGAGCAGCCAGGACAGCATCTCGTCCTCGGCCGCCTCGGGCCCGAGCTGGAGCCCGTACGGCGTCTTCACCCCGATCGCCTTCAGCGCTTCGGCGGCCTTCCGCAGCTCCTCCCAGGAGGTGGGAGCGGCGCTGACGCGCGCCCGCCGGAAGAGCTCCTTGTTGTAGAAGAGCCGGGGCGTGCTGGCGAGGAAGGGAATGCCGTACGTGGCGCTGTCGACCGTGCCCGCCTCGGTGAAGGACTGGATGAAGTCGGCCTGGGTGGAGATGTTGAACAGCTGGCCCATGTGGTAGAGACGGCCGTCCTCGGCGTACGGCGCGAAGATGTTCGACTGCGCGATGTCGGGCGCCCGGCCCTCCTTGACCCGCTGGGCGAGGACCTTGTCGATCCTGGTGTACGCGACCCGCTCCAGCTCGATCCTGATCCCGGTATGCCGCTTCTCGAAGGCGGCGACGACGTCGTTCCACTGGTCGCCGAGCGAGGCGCCGATGCTCTTGTCGTAACTGGCCACGAGCAGATGGAGTTTCACGTCCTTGCTCGACGAGCAGCCGGTGAGCCCGAGCGCCGCCGTGGTACCGGCCAGGCCGGCCGTCTTCAGAAGGAACTGCCGCCGACGCACCGCTCTTGCCACCTCTTGTTCGTCCTGCCCTGCACTCCTGGCGGATTCTGCCACATAGGCAATATCTGCCTGGCAGCTGAGGTGGCCTCAGGGCATAACCTGATCGGCATGCACGATGGCTCGTTGACGGAGCGGCGCAAGGCCGCGACCCGGCTGGATATCGCCCGTACGGCGGCGGCACTCTTCGTGGAGCGGGGGCTGCGGGCCACGCGCGCGGAGGACATCGCGCGCGCCGCGGGCGTCGCCCCGCGCACCTTCTACCGCTACTTCGCGACCAAGGAGGAGGCCATCGCCCCGCTCCTCGCGGTCGGGGCCCGGCAGTGGGTGGAGGCGGTGCGGGACGCGCCCGCGGACCTCCCGGTCCCCGACGCGCTGCGGCACGCGGCGGCCCGCTCGCTGGCCCCGGCGCCCGGCGACACGGCGGCGGCGGAGTCCCTGGAGTGGGTGCGGTCGCTGCTGCGGATGGGGGCGCTGAGCCCGGCTCTCCAGTCGGTGTGGAACGACGCCTGCCACGACGCGGACGCCACCTTGGCGGTGGTTCTCGCGGCACGCGCCGGACTGCCGGACGGGGCGGGCTCCCTGGAGATCCGGCTGATCGCCGGGGTGGCCGGGGCCGCGGTACGCGCGGCGGTGGAGACCTGGGCGGCCGACGACGCCCCGGCCACCGGGCCGCAGGGCCCCGCGGCTCTGGCCGAACGCTGCCTGCTGGCCGCGTCGGACGTGCTGGGCGGTCGCTGAGACCCGGCTCCGGACGGGCCCCCGGCACGACCCGGTACGCGGGGCCCGGCGGGCTCCGCGTACCGGTGCGGCGCTGTACCAGCGGTGTTCGCGGCGCGTTACTTCAGGCCGTTGTCGAGCGCGTTCATCAGCGTGCCCTGCGGGGTGTCGCCGGACATCTCCCAGACCATCGCGCCCAGCAGACCCCTGGACTTCACGTAGTCGGTCTTCTTGCCGATGGACCAGGTGTCGTCGAAGGACCACCACTGGTTGCCGGTGTAGCCGTACGCCGACACCGACTGTTCGTCGTGATGGACCGTCATCGCCGGGAACGCGCCGATGAGGTTGGCGTAGCCGCGGGTGCCGGCCTCCTCCGCGAACTGGCCGGGGGCGGCGCCGCCCGCCGGCTGCCATTCACCGGCCGCCCCGCCGTCCGTGACGTTCTGCCAGCCGCGCCCGTAGAACGGGATGCCGAGGGTCAGCTTGCGGGGCTCGACGCCCGCGTCGGTGTACGCCTTGACGGCGACGTCGGCGCTGAAGTGGAAGGAGTAGGGGTCCTGCTCGTCGGTGTAGAGGTTGGCCTGGTGGCCGGTGCGGTCGGGCTCCCAGGAGTTGTCGCTCCCGGAGCCGTGGAAGTCGTAGCCCTGGACGTTCGCCACGTCGAGGGAGTCGAAGACCTTGCCCAGGTCCCAGCCCTCGTCGATCTTCTGCGGGTCGGCGGGGGTGAAGGCGGTGAGCAGCCGGTGGCCGCCGCCGAGGGCGTCGAGCTGCTTGCGGAACTCCGCGAGCAGCAGGGTCAGGTTGTCCTTGTCGTCGGGCGAGTAGTGGTTGCCGGGGTGCCCGGTGCCGGTGCCCGGCCACTCCCAGTCGATATCGAAGCCGTCGAAGATCCCGGCGGCGGTGCCGGGGCCGCCCGCGCCGTTGTACGAGGGCAGGTTGCCCTTGATGTACATGTCGATGCAGGAGGAGACGAACTTCTTGCGGGCCGCGTCGGTGGCCGCCACGTCGGAGAAGTACTTCGAGTACGTCCAGCCGCCGAGCGAGACCACGATCTTCAGGCCGGGGTGGAGCTTCTTGAGCTTCTTGAGCTGGTTGAAGTTTCCGCGCAGGGTGCCCCAGCCGTCGTCCGCGACGCCGTCGACGGACTGGGCGGCGCTGAACGGGCGCGCGTAGTCGGCGTCCGCGTCACCGGCGCCGGTGCCCTGCTCGGGGTCCTGGGGGTCGGCGGTGGTGCCCTTGGTGACACCGTTCAGGCAGGTGAGGTTGTTGGGGTCGATGTTGGCGAAGGCGTAGTTGATGATGTCGAGCTTGCCAGCGGCGCCGGAGTCGTGGAGGTTCTTGACGAAGTACTGGCGGCCGTAGATGCCCCACTGGACGAAGTAGCCGACCTTGGCGTAGTTGCCCGCGCCGACGATGTCGTCCGTCTTCACCCTGAGCGCGCCGCTCGCCGGGGACTCGTTGTCGGCGGCGTCGCGGGCCTTGACGGTGAAGGTGTACGACGTCGAGGGCGAGAGCCCGCCGAGGGTGGCGGTGGTCGTGGCGCCCGGGACGGTGGTGGCCTTCGTCCCGTCCCGGTAGAGGTCGTAGGCGGCGACGCGCTGGTTGTCGGTGGCCGCGGTCCAGGCCAGCGTGACCGACGAGGAGTCGGTCGCCGTGGCGTGCAGTGACCCCGGCGCGGTGGGCGGGGAGGTGTCGGTGGCCGGGTCGACGGTGGTGACGGTCAGCGGCGCGCTCCCGGCGGAGGTGTTGCCGCGGGTGTCCTTGGCCCGGACGGTGAAGGAGTACGCGGTCGCCGGGGTCAGCCCGGTGACGGTGGCGGAGGTCGTCGCGGTGGCCGAGCCCACCTCCTTGCCGTCGGCGAGGATGTCGTACGACGCGACGGGGAAGTCGCCCGCCTGCGCGGCGGTCCAGGACAGCGAGGCGGTGCGGGCGGTGACGTCGGTCTGCTTCAGCCCGCCGGGCGCGCCGGGCGGCACGTCCGCGGCGCCGTCGCACTTGTCGCCGTTGATCCGGCAGCCAGCCGGTTCGGCGATCGGCCCCTTGGCCACGAACCAGAAGCTGTACGGCTCGCTGGTGCTGTGCGCGCCGATGGTGCCGTTGTAATGGGCGTTGACGGCGGTGATGTGGCTGCCCTGGGTGGTGACGGCGCCGTTGTACGAGGTGTCGATCGTGACCCCGGCCGGCAGGTCGAACTCCAGGCTCCAGCCGGTGACGGCGGTGTCGGTGTCGTTGCGCAGGACGTAGGTGCCCTTCCACCACGAGCCGTTGTCGGCCGAGCTGAAGGTGGCGGTCAGCCTGCCCGCGGCGTGGGCGGGGGCGGCCTGGAGCGAGAGCAGGGCGAGGAGCAGACCGAGAACGGCGACGAGCGCGGTCACCGTTCTCCGTCTGAGGGTCAGGTGCTCGAACATGGTGTTCTCCCTTGGGGCAGGGACCGGTGAGGCGGTCCTGAGGGGGAGCCGGAGTTCTTCCTTGGTGCCATGGAGCACAGGGGAACCTAAAAGGTCTGGACCAACTCGTCAATAGGTACAGACCAATTGCAGGTAAAGTCCGCTACGTCCCGAGCACCACCGTGCGCTGGGCGGAGAAGTCCCCCCACTTCCCGTCGGGCAGCCTGGCGCGGATCTTCACCGAGTAGCGGGTGCCGCTCGGATCGGGGACGGTGAGGCGGTAGCGCGCCCGGCCCTTGGGCGGGGCGCCGCCCCAGACGATCGTGGTGGTCAGCCTCCCGTCCATGAAGAGCTGGTACGCGGGGATCGCGCCGCCCGTCTCCGGCTGGCGCCAGTCCAGCTCGACGGCGTACTCCCCGCCCTCGGCCCGGTTGGTGATCCGCAGGTCGGTGGGGGCGGTACTGGCGGGCGCGCCGGGAGCGGAACGGGTGGTCAGGTCGACGGCGCCACTGTCCGGCGAGGAGGTGTCGGCGGCGTCGCGCGCCCGGACGGTGAAGGTGTAGACGGTGCCGGGGCGCAGCCCGGTGAGCCGGGCCCGGGTCCGGGTGCCGGGCACGCTGTGGATGCGGGAGTCCTCCTGGTAGACGTCGTAGGCGGTGACGCCGATGTCGTCGGTCGAACGGCCCCAGGTCAGGGTCACCGACCGGCTCCCGTCCACGGTGCCGCGCAGCCGCGTCGGCCGGGTCGGCGGCCGGCGGTCGGCCGGGGTCGGGACAGGTGTGGTGACGCGCACGGTGGCGCTCGGCGCGGAGCGGTTTCCGGCGGCGTCGCGGGCGCGGACGGTGAAGGCGTAGGCGGTCGAGGCGGTCAGCCCGCCGACATCGGTCATCACCTTGGCCGCCGGGACCGAGGCGGCCAGCCTCCCCTCGCGGTAGACCTCGTAGCCGGTGACGCCCCGGTCGTCGGTGGAGCGCTCCCACATGACGTGCACGGAGGTGGCGCTGCTCGCCTGCGCCGTCACCCGGCGCGGCACGGACGGCTCGGCCGTGTCGGCCTCGGGAGCGGAGTCGCAGGCGGTCAGCCCGGCGAGGAGCAGGGCGGCGGAGCAGGCCAACGCGGCGGTTGCGTGGGGGCGTTGCACGGTCATGCCTTCCATCCGGCAGCAATGGTCCAGACCTGTATCGCATGGCGCGGGGACCTCCGGCAAGAGGGTGGAGCGGAACCTTCCGCAATATGCCGATGTGCGTCGGCCGTTCGCCGCCGGATGCCGGTCCCGGCGTAGGGTCGGCCGATGCTGTGTGTACGAGGTGTGGTGCTGCCGGAGCGCGAGGAGCGCACGTTCTGGATCGACGGGGAGACGCTGCGCGCGGGGCCGCCGCCCGGCGGTCGCTCCGGGCGGGACGCGGAGTGGCTCGTCGACGGCGGCTGGCTGCTGCCTGGCCTGGTGGACGTGCACACCCATCCGGGCGCGATCGAGCCGGGCGCGCCGTTCGACGAGGAGCTGCTGCGCCGTCAGTTGACGGAGCACCGGGACGCGGGAGTGCTCGCGGTGCGCACCCCGGGCACGGCGCGGCGGATGCCCGCGTGGGTGGCCGATGACCCGGAGCTGCCGCGGGTGACCTCGGCGGGGCGGTGGCTGGCCACCCCGGGCCGGTTCTTCCCGGGATTCGGCCGCGACGTGAGCGAGGCGGAGCTGGTGCGGGCCGCCCTGGAGGAGGCGGCGGCCTCCTCTGGCTGGTGCAAGGTCGTCGGCGACTGGGCCGCCGACGCACCCGCCGTTCCGCTGCCGCTGCTGACGAAGGTGGTGGACGCGGTGCACGCCGCGGGCGGCAAGGTGGCGGTGCACTGCCAGACCGCCGAAGGCACCCGCAACGCCGTACTGGCGGGCGCCGACAGCCTGGAGCACGGCATGCATCTGGACCCGGGCCTGCTGGACCGGATGGCCGCGCAGGGCACGGCGTTCGTGCCGACGCTGGCCGCCTTCAGCGCGAGCGCGGCCGCGATGCGGGCCAGGGAGCCGGGCGTACGCCGCGATCTGTGGCTCGCTGGCTGGGACGGCATGCCCGGCACCGTGCGCGCGGCCCACGAAGCGGGAGTGACGGTGCTGGCGGGGACGGACTCCTTCCCGTGCGGGACGGTCGCGGGCGAGCTGGAATGGCTGATACGCGCCGGACTCCCGGCCCACACCGCGCTCGGCGCCGCGTCCTGGACAGCACGGGCCTGGCTCGGGCTGCCCGGCCTCACGGACGGGGCGCCCGCCGACCTCGTCGCGTACGCCGCCGATCCGACGGCGGATCGGGGCACGCTGAACCACCCGGACCGCATCGTGCTCCGCGGACGCGTCGTGCGGTGAGCGATGACTTCGGGGCGGCGAGAGGTCAACGGCGTACGGACACCCGTACGACCGCCCCTCCGCAGTCGGCCCGGAGCCCGCGGCACGACAGCTCGCCTGCCTGCTCGACGGCGTCGGCGCGCACCGGCTGGACGGCCCCGCCCCTGTCCCGGCCACGCGGTGCGCGAGGTGCCGCGCCGCTCGACCGGGCCGTGGCGATGAGCGGACGCCGCCCGGACTGGCGGCCGGGCTGAGCCCCGCACGCACCGGGGGCCGGGCGTCGGCGATCCGGGTCAGGCGTACGCGGGCCGGTCCGTCGACAGCCGCCGCACCGTCTCCCGTATCCGCTCCCGCAGCCGTTCGTCACCGGGGACGAGCCCGCCCTGGAGGCCGGAGGTACACACCCGCAGATCCCGCTCGGCCAGCGCGGTCAGGCGGCGTCGGCCGTCCTCGCCGACGACGGCCGGTCCGAGCGCGGCCAGGGCCTCCAGCGCCGTCCCCGTGTCGTCGTCCCGCTCGACCGCGTCCAGCAGCAGCCCGGCCGCGCGGGGCGCGTCGAGGCAATCGGGCGCGATCGCGTGCAGGGCGAGCAGCACCGCCGGGACCGGCGCCCGGCCGGCGAGCAGACCCTCCAGCGCGGGGACCAGTGGCCGGGCCGGGGCGCCGATACCGGCCGCCGCCCGCGCGGCACGGCCGAGCGTCCGGCGCATCCACTGCGGTCCGGCCTTTGCCAGCACCCTGGCCAGCACCGGCACCGCCTCCCCGGGCTCACCGGTGATCCGCCACAGGGCGGCGGCGATCTCCACATCGGCGTCCAGCTCCGGGCTGGTGCGCCCGCCCTCCGTGCCGCTGAGCACGGACCGCAGGGCGGGCAGCAGTCCGGCCGCGTCCCGGCCCAGCTCCGCGGCGAGCGACGCCGCGTCCCCCGCCGCCGGGGACGAGCCCTGCGGCGACGGCCGCCAGCAACGGGGCCGACTCCCCGGTCAGTTCCCGCACGGCTCTCGCCGCGGCGAGTCGCCCCTCCTGCGGTCCGGTGCGCGCCGCGACGGTCAGAACTTCCGCGGTCGCGGCCCGGTGCTCCGGCGGGCAGAGCGCGACCAGTGCCTCCGGCGCGGCCCGCGGGGCCACCGGCAGCGCGCCCCGCAGCTCGGGCAGAGCGGCGGCGGCCCGGCTCCCCCACGCGCCGAGCAGCAGGACGAGCTGCAGGACCTCGTCCGCTTCGAGGCCGTCGGTGGCGAGCCGGGCCCGGACCGCGTCCAGCAGGGCCGGGTCGAACGGGATCACCGGCCCGTTCAGGAATCCGCAGGCGGCCGCGCGCGCCCGCGGACGCCTGCTCAGGTGCCGGGCGAGCAGCGGCGCGGCCCGTCCGGGGGCCACCACCACCAGCGTCGCCAGGGCGAGGTCCGCCCCGTCGCTGTCCGCGGCTCCGCCCGTGCCCCCGGCGCAGCCCTCCCCGGCGTCCTCACCCTCACCCGCGCCTTCGCTCCGCGCCGCGCCCTCCGCGAGCCGGGCCAGCGCCGGTCCGGCCGCCCCGGCCCGTGCCCCCGCCGTCGCGAGCAGCGAGAACACCGCGAAGGCGGGCGCCGGTCCGTCGGCCGGGGCCGCCATCGCGCCTGCCAGCCGCTCCGGCGCCCCGCGCGACAGTCGGCAGGCCGTCTCGGCCGCCGACACCGCCTCCGGATGCCGCGTACGGACCCGTGACCAGTCGGCGGGCGAGCGCGTTGGGCCTGCGGACGGCCCGCGCCGACGCGGGCCGTATGACGGAGGAGCTCCAGATGACGAAGAAGACGCTGACGCTGGCCGCGGCGGTGCTGACCGCCGCCCTCGGGCTGGCCGTGAGCCCCGCCGCCCAGGCCGTACAGCCCCCCGTGGCCGCACGGTCCGCGCAGGCCGCGGCGGCGGTCTGCACCCTCAACGACAACGGGGTGAACTTCCGCGGCGGCCCGGGAGAGACCTACCCGGTGCTCGGCACGGTGAACCGTGGCCAGAACCTCAACTACCGGGGCCAGCAGGGCAACTGGGTCATGGGTGACCTGTGGGGCGGTCCCACGGGCGTCTGGATCCACGTGGCCTACCTGAACTGCTGACGCACCCCGCCACCCGGCTCGCGGCTCCGCGCCGCGCCACGGCCCCGCATCGCGCGCTCCGCGCGGTGCGGGGCCTCACTCGTTCCGGTCGAACTCCGCACTCCCGTCGCCGCAGGGCTGTACGCGTGCCCACCATCCTGATAGGAAAGCTTCCTAACAGACCGTCGGAACGAAGAACTCCCTTTGGAGGACTGGTGCACGCTCCCCATCAGCGCGCCGCACGTCGCACCACCCGCCCCGTGCGCATCACGGTCATCGCGGTCGGGCTGGCCCTCACGGTCATCCCCGTCACCGCCTACGCCGGTGGCCTCACCCACCAGGCGGCCCCCCACACCGCGGCAACGGCCCCCCGGGCCGCCGCCGCGACCGGACTGGACGACCCGGCGAAGAAGGAGATCGCCATGAAACTGGTCTCCAGCGCCGAGAACTCCTCCCTGGACTGGAAGTCCCAGTACAAGTACATCGAGGACATCGACGACGACCGCGGCTACACCGCGGGCATCATCGGTTTCTGCTCCGGCACCGGCGACATGCTCGATCTCGTCGAGCTGTACACCGAGCGCAAGCCCGACAACGCCCTCGCCGCGTACCTCCCGGCCCTGCGGAAGGTCAACGGCACCCCCTCGCACGACGGGCTGGACCCGGGCTTCACCAAGGACTGGGCCAAGGCCGCGTCCGACACCGTCTTCCGCAAGGCCCAGGACGACGAGCGGGACCGGGTGTACTTCAACCCGGCCGTCAAGCAGGGAAAGGCCGACGGCATCGGCACGCTCGGCCAGTTCGCGTACTACGACGCCATCGTCATGCACGGTGACGGCGACGACAGCACCGGCTTCGGCGCCATCCGCAAGCGGGCCCTGTCGAAGGCGAAGCCGCCGTCCCAGGGCGGCGACGAGACCGTGTACCTCAACGCCTTCCTCGACGCCCGGGTCTGGGCGATGAAGCAGGAGGCGGCCCATGAGGACACCAGCCGGGTGGACACCGCCCAGCGGGTCTTCCTGAAGAAGGGCAATCTGAACCTGGCCCCGCCGCTGGACTGGAAGGTGTACGGCGACAGTTACCACATCGGCTGACCGGCCGGACCGCCGCCACCGTGGCGCGTACGGCGGACCTCGCGGGGTTCCGTCGTACGCGCCACACGCTCGTTCCGGGCCGCCGGGCGGCGGGCCCGGTCAGTGGGCGGCCACCGGGGCCGGGGCCGCCGGGCTCTCCTCCCGCTCCGGCGTCCGCCCGTCCGGCTGTTCCCGGCCGAGGTGGTTGAAGGCCACGTTGAGCACGATGGCCACCACGCAGCCGGTGGAGATCCCGGAGTCGAGGACCACCAGGAGGTCCTTCGGGAAGGAGTGGTAGAAGTCCGGCGCGGCGATCGGGATCAGGCCGACGCCCACGGCCGCGGCCACGATCAGCGCGTTCTCGCCCTTCTCCAGCGCGGCGGCCGCCAGGGTCTGGATACCGCTGGCGGCGACCGTGCCGAAGAGCACGATGCCCGCGCCGCCGAGGACCGGCAGCGGGACGATCGCGATGACGGACGCGGCGACGGGGACCAGCCCGAGCACGACCAGGATGCCGCCGCTGACGGCGACCACGAAGCGGCTGCGGACCTTCGTCATCGCCACCAGGCCGATGTTCTGGGCGAAGGCACTGCACATGAAGCCGTTGAAGAGCGGGCTGAGAGCGCTGCCCAGGGTGTCGGCGCGCAGTCCGCCCTCGATGGTCCGCTCGTCCGCCGGCCGGCCGACGATCTTGCCGAGCGCGAGCATGTCGGCGGTGGACTCGGTCATGCAGACCAGCATGACGATGCTCATGGAGACGATCGCGGCGATCTCGAACTGCGGTGCCCCGAAGTGGAACGGCGAGGGGAAGCCGACCAGACCGGCGTCCTTGATCGCGCCGAAGTCCGTGATGCCGGCCGGGATCGCGATCAGGGTGCCGATGACGAGGCCGAGAAGGATGGAAATCTGCTGGAGGAAGCCGCGCAGCAGTTTCCGCAGGGCGAGGACGATCACCAGGGTGACGGCGGCCATGGTGATGTTGGTGGTGGAACCGTAGTCGGCGGCCCCCGCGTTGCCGCCCTGCGCCCAGTTGAAGGAGACCGGCAGCAGCGAGACGCCGATCAGGGTGATCACGGTGCCGGTGACCACGGGCGGGAAGAAGCGGACCAGTTTGCAGAAGTAGGGGGCCAGCAGGAATCCGAGCAGGCTGGCGACGATGACGGCTCCGAAGATGACGGCGATGCCGTCGTGCCCCCGGTCCTTGCCGATCGCGACCATCGGGGTGACCCCGGCGAACGAGACGCCGTTGACGAAGGGCAGCCGGGCACCGATCCGCCAGAAGCCGAGGGTCTGGAGAAGGGTGGCGATGCCCGCGGTGAACAGGCTCGCCCCCATGAGGAACGCGGTCTCCTTCGCGGTGAGGCCCACGGCGGGCCCCACGATCATCGGCGGGGCCACCACACCCGCGTACATCGCGGCCACGTGCTGGAGGCCGCTGGTGAACATCTTCAGTGGGGGGAGGGTCTCGTCGACCGGGTGCTTCCCGTCAGCCGGGGCGTCGGGGCCGGGCGGCGGTACGGCGGCGGGATCGGACGGGGATGCGGGGGGCGCTGCGTCTGCTTCGTTGCGAAACCTGGGCGTGGCTGCCACGGCGGTTCCTCCGGTCGGTTGCACGTCTGCGGTGACGTGGGTGTCAGGGAGGTGGTGCGAGAGGGGCCTTGATCTGGCGGGGCAGGTCGTGCAGCTGGTGCGGGCAGCTCGGTGCGCCGGTGCGGGGACACGTACCCGTGAGTACGCGCCCCCGCACCGGTTGCCGCGGACCCGTGCGGGTCCGCGGCGGCCGGTCCAGGGCCGTCCCCCCAGACCGGCGGTACGGGGGTGCCGCGGAGGGTCAGGCTCCGGCGGCGATCTGTGCCAGGCGCCGGGCCTCGTCGCGGGTCGCGCGGGCGATGGCGTCCTCGTCGGCGGTGACGAGGTGGTTGTCCTCGACGACCGGCCTGCCGTTGACGAGGGAGAGGGTGACGGGGGCCGCGGCGCCGAGGACGAGCGCGGTCACCGGGTCGGCGATGGAGGCGTGGGCGAGGGTGTCGAGCTTCCAGAGGACCAGGTCGGCGAGTTTGCCCGGCTCCAGGGAACCGATCTCCTCGGCGCGGCCCAGTACCCGGGCACCGCCGTGGGTGCCCAGACGCAGGGCCTGACGGGCGTTCAGGGCTCTCTCGCGGTGGGCGCCGAGGCGGTTGATGAGGAGGGCGTTGCGCAGCTCGGTGTGGAGTTCGCCGGACTCGTTGGAGGCGGTGCCGTCGACGCCGAGGCCGACCGGCACCCCGGCGGCGAGCATGTCGGGCACCCGGGCGATGCCCGCGGCGAGCCGGGCGTTGGAGGAGGGGCAGTGGGCGACGCCGGTTCCGGTGCGGGCGAAGGCGGCGATGTCGGAGTCGTTCATGTGGACGCAGTGCGCCATCCACACATCGTCACCGAGCCAGCCGGTGGATTCGAAGTAGTCGGTCGGGCCCATCCCGAACAGCTCGTGGCAGAACTTCTCCTCCTCCACGGTCTCCGAGCCGTGGGTGTGCAGGCGCACGCCCTTGCGCCGGGCCAGTTCGGCACCCTGGCGCAGCAGTTCGGTGGAGATCGAGAACGGGGAGCAGGGTGCGGCGGCGACCTGGGTCATCGAGCCGAACGACGCGTCGTGGTGCGCGTCGATGGCCGCCTCGGTCCCGGCCAGCGCGCCGTCGAGGGACTCCACGGCGAAGTCCGGCGGCAGCCCGCCGTCCTTGACACCGCGGTCCATGGAACCGCGGGCGAGGGTGAAGCGTACGCCCATGTCGCGGGCGGCCCCGATGATGGCGCCGGACAGGTCCCCGGCACCCCTCGGGTAGACGTAGTGGTGGTCCATGGCGGTGGTGACGCCGCCGCGGGCCATCATGGCGAGCGAGCCCTGGGCGGCGGCCCGGACCATCGGCTCGTCGATGCGTGCCCAGGTCGGGTAGAGGGCGACCAGCCAGTCGAACAGGTTGTGGTCGGTGGCCAGTCCGCGGGTGATCCACTGGTAGAAGTGGTGGTGGGTGTTGACCAGGCCGGGAGTGGCCAGGTGCCCGGTGCCGTCGACGCGGCGTACGACGTTCTCCAGGTTGCCCGGGGCCCGCCCGGCACCGATGGACTCGATGGTGCTGCCCGCGACGACGATGTGGCCGTCGGCGTACTCGGTGTCGTGGGCGTCGACCGTGGCGATGGCCGTGTTCTCGATGACGATGCGGGATACGGGGTCTGCCGAAGGTGCCATGAGGCTTCCTTCCGGTGTGGATGGCGGTGCGGGCACGGCAGGACCCTAGGAGGATTTGAGTGCCGCGGCGCAGGTGGCGCCACGGGTGCCGAGATGATGGAAGAACAGGTTCAGCACCACGGCGGCTAGCGTGCCCGCGCTGATGCCGGAGCCGAGCACGGTCTGCGCCCACGCCGGGAAGCCCGCGTAGAAGGCCGGGGCGGCGAGCGGGACGATGCCCGCGCCGAGAGCGACGGCGACCAGGATGGTGTGGGAGCTGTCGTCGAGTCCGGCCTCGGAGAGCGTACGGATGCCGCTGACCGCGAGGGAGCCGAAGAGGACGATGCCCGCGCCGCCGAGGACCGGCATCGGCACCGTGGAGACGGCCGCGCCGAGCACCGGGAAGAGGCCGAGGACCAGGAGCGTGCCTCCGGCCGCGGCGACGGCGTAGCGGCTGCGGACCCGGGTCAGCGAGACGACGCCGACGTTCTGGGCGAAGGCCGAGGTGGGGAAGCCGCCGAGGACGGGGCCGAGGAAGGTCGCCAGTCCGTCGGTGCGCAGGCCGCGGGTGAGGGTCCGGCCGTCGGTCTCGCGCGCGCAGATCTCACCGACGGCGAGCATTCCGGCGCTGGACTCGGTCATCAGGACGAGCATCACCAGACAGAGCGAGATGATCGCGGCGGGCTGGAACTGGGGCGCGCCGAACGCGAAGGGGGTGGGCAGCGCGGCGACGGGGGCGCTGCCGAGCGCGCCGAAGTCGGCCATGCCGAGCGGGATCGCCGCCAGGGTGCCGGTCAGCAGTCCGAGGAGGAGGGCGAGCTGCTTGACGAAGCCGCGGCCGAAGCGCTGGACCAGCAGGATGACGACCAGGGTGAAGGCGGCGAGCGCCAGGTTCCGCATGGCTCCGAAGTCGGCGGCGTTCTTGTCGCCGCCCTGGGCCCAGACGACCGGGACCGGCATCAGGGTCACCCCGATGAGGGTGATGACGACGCCCGTGACCAGCGGCGGGAAGAAGCGCAGCAGCCGTCCGAAGAAGGGGCCGACGGCGAGGCAGAAGAGTCCGGCGGCCATGACCGCCCCGTAGATGGCGGGGAGTTGGCCGCCCGGGGCGTTGGTCTCGGCGATCGCGAGCATCGGTGCGATTCCGGCCGAGGAGGCGGCGTTGACGAAGGGCAGCCGGTTGCCGACGAGGCCCTTGACGCCGAGGGTCTGCAGGAGGGTGGCCACACCGGCGATGAGCAGACTCGCGGCGATGAGCCGGGTCTGGCCCGCGGTGTCGAGGCGGACGGCCTGGCCGATGATGAGCGGGGGCGTGACCACTCCCGCGTACAGGGCGGCGATGTGCTGGAGCGCGGCGGGGACGAGCCGCGAGGGGCGGAGCTTCTGGTCGACCGGGTGGACCTCGGGTCCGTCCGGTGTGGTGGGACACGGGCCTTCTGTCGGCCTCTGTGCAGGCGTTGCCATGGCTGTTCCCTCCGGTGGCGCACCCCCGCCGACCGCGGGCGGCGGGGGTGCGCGCCCCGCGTCAGAGGTTGGTCATGTCGACCGGGATGTGCGGCTCACAGCCGTCACGCAGGATGGTGGCCTCGATCAGGCCGTAGGGGCGGTCGGCGGCGTAGTACACGGCGCCGTCCTTGGCTTCGTTCTCCAGGCCGAAGGCGGAGAGGTCCTGCCGGAAGTGGTGCTTGTTGGGGGCGGAGAAGCGGATCTCGTCGATCTCGCTGCGGTTGTTGATGACCCGCGAGCCCATCTGGTACAGCGTCTGCTGGAGCGAGAGCGAGTACGTCTCCACGAAGGCGTGCAGGATGTGCTTCTTCGCCTGTTCGTAGGACTTCTCCCACTGGGGCATGCGCTGCTCGTCCGACGTCCAGTTGTGCCGCCACCAGGTCGACAGGGAGGTGGCGAGGATACGGTCGTAGTCCTCCTGGAGCGTGGTGTACTTGTCCTTGATGTAGCCCCAGAACTCCGAGTGGGTGGAGTTCATCACGGTCAGGTCCTTCAGCCCGGACAGGACTTCGAACTTCTCGCCGTCGTAGGTGATCTGCGCGAGCCGGGTCTCCTGGCCCTTGCGGACGAAGGAGTGCCTGACGTCGTCGGCGCCGATGAACCTGGAGCTGCTGTCGGAGCCCGCGATGCGCTCCCAGGCGTACTCCTCGATGCGGATGCGCGCGCGGTGGATCGAGGGCTGGCTGTCCACGAAGTGCCGGGCGAGGTGGATGCCGTACTGTTCGGCCGACTCGATGCCGTACTCCTTGGCGAACGCGAAGCAGGTGTTCTTCGTGGTGTCCGTGGGGAGGCAGTGGGCGTTCGAGCCGTTGTAGTGGACGTCGGACAGGTCGCCGGAGAGGGCGACGGAGACGTTCAGGTCCTTGATGTGGTGGGTGTCGCCGTCCCGGGTGATCTTGACGACGCGGTTCTCCGCTTTGCCGTACTGGTTCTGGCCGAGAATCGTGGGCATGTCTGCTAGCTCCCTCGGTATACGGAGTAGCCGAACGGGTTGAGCAGCAGCGGTACGTGGAAATGCTCGCCCGGAGTGACGGCGAAGGTGAGGGTCACCTCCGGGAAGAACGCACCGCTGTCCCTTACACGGGGGGCGTCCTGCTGCGCCTCGGCTTGGTTCGTGCTGGCGAAGTACGTCTCGGTGTCGAAGACGAGGCGTACGTGGGTGGTGCCCTCCGGCAGGGCCGGCAGGTCCTTGCAGCGCCCGTCCCCGTCGGTGGCCGATCCGCCGAGCGCGGCCCAGCGCGCGTCGCCGCCGCGGGCCGCGAGCGTGACGGCGACGGACGCGGCGGGGCGGCCGATGCTGGTGTCCAGGATGTGGGTGGACACCGAGGCGGTGGTGTCGGTACTCAGGACCGTCACTCTCCTTCGGTAACGAGACGGGTCAGCCGGATACGGTTGATCTTGCCCAGCTCGGTGCGCACGATCCCGCGCTCCTGCTCGGGCGAGTTCCCGATCCGGACTTTCACCGCGTCGCGCATCTGCTCACCGGTGGCCCCGGTGGCGCAGATCAGGAAGACGTGTCCGAACCGCTCCTGGTAGGCCAGGTTGAGTTCGAGCATCTCGGCCCTGAGCTCCTCGGTGGCGTCGGCCATGCCCCGCTGTTCGCGGGCGGAGGCCGGGTCCTGGGGCTTCGGGCGGCCGATCGGCGGATGGGCGGCCATCGCCTCGGCCAGGTCCTGCGCGTCCAGTGCGGCCGTGGCGGCGTCACTGGCGAGCAGGAGGGCTTCGGCGGAGGCGTACGGCCGTCGGGAGAGGATCGCTCGTCCCCAGGCCGCACTGGCACACACCTCGTGCAACGCGGTGGTGGCCTCGTCTTCCGCCAGGGTGTTGAACCGGGCCGGGCCCGGCGTGGAGCTCGAAGTCACGGGAGCCTCCGTGGCTGTTGTGCGCGGTGCGTTGCCGCTTCGCGTCGGTCGGGCTGCGGATAGCTAACGCCCTCCGGAACACGACGTCAACACTTTGTTGAAATTATGCGAACGGGGGAGGCCGCCCACCCGCACCCCGGACGGCGGCCAACCCCCGCACC
>NZ_JBHVVM010000013.1:0-89000 GCF_042883525.1 Streptomyces sp. NPDC058195 | reverse complement strand
GGTCGGTTTTACACCCCCCCCTGCTCACCCCCTCTAAATTTTTTTTTTAATTTGTGGCGGGGGGGGGCGGGCGCCGCCGGCCCCCGGGGGGGCCCCCCCCCCCCGGCTCGCGGCGCCGTTCACCCGGCTGCCGCCCCAACTACGCGCGTTTGGCGGCGTTTTCCCTGTTCAAGTAGTTGTAGACGGTGAAGCGGCTGACGCCCAGCGCGCCCGCCACCGTCTCCACTCCGTGGCGTACGGAGAAGGCGCCACGCGCCTCCAGGGTGCGCACCACCGACTGCTTGGTCCGGCGGTCCAGCTCGGCGAGCGGCATGCCGTGCCGCCGCTCCATGGCGGCCAGGATGTGGTCGAGCGACTCCGAGAGCTGGGGCAGCCGTACGGCTATGACGTCCTCGCCCTCCCAGGCCAGCACGACGTCGTCGCCCTCCGCCTGCTCGGGGCCGAGCAGCTCGGCCCCCATGGCGTCGACGAGCGGCTTGACCGCGCTGACGAGCGGGTGGTCGGCCGGTTCGGTCACTGGGAGTCCTCTCCGACCACGTTGACCTGGAGGGAGACCCGGGTGGCACCCGAATCCAGGGCCTGTCGCAGCAGTGAGTCCACCGCGCCCAGCACCTCGTCCGCGCGCCCTTCCGCCGTGTTGCCGAAGGGGCCCACGTCCACCGCGTCCAGGTCCGCCGCCTGGATGACCTCGCGGGCCACGACCGCGTGGGCGGGCGCCTCGTCGAGATCGAAGGGTTCGGTGGTGAACTCCACTCTCAAGCGCACTGTCTCTCCTCCTGCGTCGGCCGCGCGGCCGCGGCGCGGATCCGCGGGTCAGACCCTAACGGACCTCCGGGTGCGGCAGGACGCAGACGGCGACCGGGGCGGGGAACGCCGGGCCGGTACGGGTCAGGGCGCCGTCGGCGGCGGCGACCTGGAAGACGGTGACCGTGCTCGACCGCTGGTTGGCCGCGAAGAGCAGCCGCCCGTCCGGCGAGAAGGCGGTGTGCCGGGGGAAGTCGCCGCCGACGGGCACGGTGCCGAGCAGGCGCAGTGCGGCCCCGTCCCTCTCGACCGCGTACCGG
This sequence comes from Streptomyces sp. NPDC058195, assembly GCF_042883525.1. Classification (NCBI taxonomy): domain Bacteria; kingdom Bacillati; phylum Actinomycetota; class Actinomycetes; order Kitasatosporales; family Streptomycetaceae; genus Streptomyces; species Streptomyces sp. NPDC058195. Next base: position 87,936 of record NZ_JBHVVM010000013.1, on the reverse strand, counting down.
GTGAGGCTGTTGTGGCCCCGGTTGGCGAGATAGGCGAAGCGGCCGTCGCCGGTGACCAGGAACTGGGCCGGATAGCTGGTCCGGGTGCCGGTACCGGTGGACTGCGGGTCGCCCGGGGTGAGGGTGCCGGTGGCCGGGTCGTAGCGGCAGACGACCGCGGTGTTGTCGAGTTCGCAGGCCAGGTAGGCGAAGCGGCCGGAGGGGTGGAAGGTGAGGTGCCGGGGCCCGGCACCGGGGCGCAGCGCGGCGTACCCGACCTGGTCGAGCCGGCCGCGCTCCTCGTCCAGCCGGTAGGTGTAGACGGTGTCGTTTCCGAGGTCCACGGCGAGGACGTGGCCGCCGTCCGGGCTGGTCAGGATCTGGTGGGCGTGCGGTCCCGACTGGCCGGGGCCGGGCGGCGGGGTGGTGTGGGCGACCAGGCCGGTGCGCTCGCCCAGCGATCCGTCGTCCGCGATCGGGTGCACCGCGACGCTGCCGGAGGTGTAGTTGGCGCTGAGCAGCCAGTGCCCGGTGGGGTGGACGGAGAGGTGGGTGGGCCCGGCTCCGCCCGTGCTCCGTGTGCCCAGTACCCGGTGGGCGCCGTCCGGGGCGAGGGCCACGGCCGTCACGGCGCCCGCGGCCTGCTCGTCGACCGCGTAGACGGTGGTGCCGGAGGGGTGGAGGGCCAGGTACGAGGGGTTGGCCACGCCCGTGATGACGGGACCGACGGTGAGCGCCGCGGTGGCGGGGTCGTAGGACGCCGTGCCGATCCCGGCACCGCCGCCCTGCTCCGAGGTGTACGTGCCGAGCAGCAGCCGCCCCGTGGTGCGCGGGCGCGGGCGGCCCGTGGGCGCCGGGTCCGGCGCGGGGGCCGAGGAGCGCGGGGGCGCGGGCGCCGCCGAGAACGCGGCACCGGCGAGCAGTGCTCCAAGGACGGTACGCCGTGGGGTGGCGTGGTTCATGCGAGGCACCTCTGCGTGGGGGGCGGCTGCATCGGACGCACCGGCCACCCTGGCCCGCATGCGCGCCCCTCGGCAACCCGCACATTCGGGCCATCCCCGCGCCCACCACGCGCGCGGCGCCGGATCCGGATTCCGGCCGCCCCCTTGACAGCTCCCCCACCTCCGGGCACTCTTCCGTTACGCAGAAATCAACTTCCGCCATACGGAAGGAGCGCCGCACCCTCATGGGCTACCCGGACCAGCGCTTCGATGTGAACCTTTCGATCCTCTTCACCGAACTCCCGCTCCTGGAGCGCCCCGCGGCCGCCGCCGCGGCCGGCTTCACGGCGGTCGAGCTGTGGTGGCCCTGGACCGAGACCCCCACCCCGCCGCAGGCCGAGCTCGACGCCCTCAAGAAGGCGCTCGACGACGCGGGCACCCAGCTGGTGGGACTGAACTTCTACGCCGGACAGCTGCCCGGCCCGGACCGCGGCGCGCTCTCCGTGCCGGGCGCCGAGTCGGACCGCTTCCGCGCCAACATCGAGGTGGCGGCCGGCTTCGCCGCCTCGGTGGGCTGCCCGGCGCTCAACGCGCTGTACGGCAACCGGGTCGACGGCGTGGACCCGGCCGCCCAGGACGAACTGGCCCTGGAGAACCTGGTGCTCGCCGCCCGCGCGGCCGGCCGGATCGGCGCGGTCCTGCTGATCGAGACCCTCAACGCCCCGGAGTCCCCGCGTTATCCGCTGGTCAGCGCCCCGGCCGGGATCGCCGTCGTCGACCGGGTCAACGCGGCCACCGGGCTCGGGAACGCGAAGTTCCTGCTCGACCTGTACCACCTGTCGATGAACGGTGAGGACCTGAGCCAGGTCATCGCGGCGTACGCCGGCCGGACCGGCCACGTCCAGATCGCCGACAGCCCGGGGCGCGGCGCGCCCGGCACCGGCTCGCTCCCGCTGGAGCGGCTCCTCGACGAGCTGACGAAGGCCGGATACGACGGCTGGGTCGGCCTGGAGTACAAGCCCGGCGACCGGCCGAGCGCCGAGTCCTTCGACTGGCTCCCGGCCGCCGCGCGGGCCGCCCGCTGAGAGCGGCGCACCTCCTCGTACACACGCTTATCGGAAGGCACCCTCATGAGCAGCACCCTCCCCAAGGTCGCGTGGGTCGGACTCGGCATCATGGGCTCCCCCATGGCGGAGAACCTGGTCAAGGCCGGGTACGACGTCACCGGTCACACCCTGGAGCAGGCGAAGATCGACCGGCTGGCCGCGGCGGGCGGCACCGGCGCGGCCTCCGTCGCCGAGGCGGTCCGGGACGCGGACGTCGTCATCACGATGGTGCCCGCCTCCCCGCAGGTCGAGGCGATCGCCTACGGCCCCGACGGCATCCTGGAGAACGTCCGCCCCGGCACGCTGCTCATCGACATGTCCTCGATCACTCCGCAGACCTCCGTGAACCTCGCGAAGAACGCGCAGGACAAGGGCGTCCGGGTGCTCGACGCCCCGGTCTCCGGGGGTGAGGCCGGTGCGGTCGAGGCGGTGCTCTCGATCATGGTCGGCGGTGAGCAGAGCGACTTCGACGCGGCCCTGCCCCTCTTCCGGGCCCTGGGAAGGACGATCGTGCTGTGCGGTCCGCACGGCTCCGGCCAGACGGTGAAGGCCGCCAACCAGCTGATCGTCGCGGTCAACCTCCAGGCCTGCGCCGAGGCCGTGGTCTTCCTGGAGAACTCCGGGGTGGACCTGGCGGCCGCCCTGGACGTCCTCAACGGCGGACTGGCCGGTTCGACCGTACTGACCCGCAAGAAGGAGAACTTCCTCAAGCGGGACTTCGCGCCGGGATTCCGGATCGACCTGCACCACAAGGACATGGGCATCGTCACCGGCGCCGCCCGCAACGTCGGCGCCGCGCTGCCCGTCGGCGCCGTGGTCGCCCAGCTGATCGCCTCGCTGCGCGCCCAGGGCGACGGCGGACTGGACCACTCGGCCCTGCTGCGCGCGGTCGAGCGACTGTCGGGCCGTCCCGTCCAGGGCTGACCGGCCCGGCAACTCCCCTGCTTCCGGACGGCGTCGGCGCTGACACCTGTCCTGTCGCGCCCAGGCGTCGGCGCCGTCCGGAACACCAGCCACGAATTCAACAAACTGTTGACGACGGGTTCGGGGCGTACTTACGCTCCTGGAGCCCCGAGCCGTCGCAGTCCAGCAGCTCAGCAGCCCCCGTATGGAAGGTCGCTCCTCCACCATGACGCAGCGTGTGCTCACGACCGAGTCCGGCGCCCCGGTCGCCGACAACCAGAACTCCGCCACCGCAGGCGTCGGTGGCCCGGTCCTCCTCCAGGACCAGCACCTCCTGGAGAAGCTGGCCCGCTTCAACCGTGAGCGCATTCCGGAGCGCGTGGTCCACGCCCGCGGCTCCGGCGCGTACGGCTACTTCGAGGTGACCGACGACGTCACCGGCTTCACCCGGGCCGGCTTCCTCTCCGCGATCGGCAAGCGCACCGAGACGTTCATCCGCTTCTCCACCGTCGCCGACTCCCTCGGCGGCGCGGACGCGGTCCGCGACCCGCGCGGCTTCGCCCTCAAGTTCTACACGGACGAGGGCAATTACGACCTGGTCGGCAACAACACCCCGGTGTTCTTCATCAAGGACCCGATCAAGTTCCCCGACTTCATCCACTCACAGAAGCGCGATCCCTTCACCGGCCGCCAGGAGCCGGACAACGTCTGGGACTTCTGGGCCCACGCGCCCGAGGCGACGCACCAGGTCACCTGGCTGATGGGGGACCGCGGCATTCCCGCCTCCTACCGCCACATGAACGGCTACGGCTCGCACACGTACCAGTGGACGAACGCCGCGGGCGAGACCTTCTTCGTCAAGTACCACTTCAAGACGAACCAGGGCGTGCGTTCCCTCTCCAGCGAGCAGGCCGCCGAACAGGCCGGAAAGGACGCCAACTCGCACCAGACGGACCTGCTCCAGGCCATCGAGCGTGGGGTGAACCCGTCCTGGACTCTGTACGTGCAGGTCATGCCAGCCGCCGAGGCGGCGGGCTACCGCTTCAACCCGTTCGACCTGACGAAGGTGTGGCCGCACCGCGACTACCCGCTCCAGCGGGTGGGCCGCCTGGTCCTGGACCGCAACCCGGAGAACGTCTTCGCCGAGGTCGAGCAGGCCGCGTTCTCGCCGAACAACTTCGTGCCCGGCATCGGGCCCTCGCCGGACAAGATGCTCCAGGGCCGCCTGTTCGCCTACGCGGACGCGCACCGCTACCGGCTGGGCGTCAACCACACCCAGCTCCCGGTGAACGCTCCGCGCACCGCCGTCGTGGACAACTACGGCCGCGACGGCCTGCACGCCACCCGCAACGGCTCCCGCCACGACAAGAACTACGAGCCCAACTCGTACGCGGGCCCGGCCCAGACCGACGCCGCGCTCAGCGCCCCGCTCGCGGTCCACGGCTGGACCGGCACCCACGCGGCACCCTCCCACGCCAAGGACGACGACTTCTTCCAGGCGGGCGAGCTCTACCGGCTCATGTCCGAGGACGAGAAGGGGCGCCTGGTGGCGAACATCGCCGGCGGACTGTCCCAGGTGAGCCGCGACGACGTGATCGAGAAGAACCTCGCCCACTTCCACGCCGCCGACGCCGACTACGGCCGCCGCGTCGAGGAGGCCGTCCGCTCCCTGCGCGAGGACTGATCCCTCCTCCCCCGAGCCCTGCTCGCGCCGCGCATCTGGATGAGGGTGCCGCGTGGCGCGGGCAGGACGGGCCGCGGCGGTGTGCGACGCCAGTGCGGTGGCGAGGCCGGGACGCTCCCGTCCCCTGACCTGAAGAGGACGGGCCTTCCCGGCCGGTCGCCACCGCCGCGGCCCCCGTCGCATTGTGTTGCGTTGTGTTGTGTTGTGATTTCGGCATGCCGGTTTGCCGCATGCCGGATTTCTTCCTGTCGGATTCCCGCGGATTCCCGCGGACTCCCGCGCCAGGGCGCGGAGCACGGATACGGTCCCCGTGCTCCGCGCCCTCTCACGTGCGGCGGGCATGGCCCCGCGGAGGAATAGCCGCGGCCCCCGCCCCCGGTGACCGGGGACGGGGGCCATGGACCGCCGACGGGCCGTACGGGCCGTCAGGAGGCGGCGAGCGGGCGGACGGCGGTCGGCGCGTGGGCCGCTTCCGTCGCCAGGTCCTCGAACTCGTTGACGGACGCGATGTCCGTACCGCTCATCGCGATGTTGGTCACGCGCTCCAGGATCGCCTCGACGACCACCGGCACCCGGAACTCCGCGGCCAGCTTCTTGGCCTCCTCGAAGGCGGGCAGCAACCGGTCCGGCTCGGTGACCCGGATCGCCTTGCAGCCCAGGCCCTCGACGACCTTGACGTGGTCCACCCCGTACACACCGAGCTCCGGCGAGTTGAGGTTCTCGAACTCCAGCCTGACCTGGAAGTCGACAGCGAAGGTGCGCTGCGCCTGACGGATCAGCCCCAGGTAGGAGTTGTTCACCAGGACGTGCACGTACGGGATGCGGTGCTGTGCGCCGACGGCCAGTTCCTCCAGCATGAACTGGAAGTCGTAGTCGCCGGAGAGCGCGACGACCGAGCCCTCCGGGTCGGCGGTGGCGACGCCCAGCGCGGCCGGGATCGTCCAGCCCAGCGGGCCCGCCTGGCCGCAGTTGATCCAGTGGCGCGGCCGGTAGACGTGCAGCATCTGCGCACCGGCGATCTGGGAGAGGCCGATCGTGGTGACGTAGCGGGTCTCGGGGCCGAAGGCCCGGTTCATCTCCTCGTACACCCGCTGCGGCTTCAGCGGCACGTTGTCGAAGTGGGTGCGGCGCTGGAGGGCGGCACGGCGGTGCTGGGTGGACGCGGCCCACTCGGAGCGGTCCTTGAGCGCTCCGGCCCCCTTCCGCTCGCGCGCCACCTCGATGAACAGGTCCAGCGCCGCCCCGGCGTCGGAGGCGATGCCGAGGTCGGGGGCGAAGATCCTGCCGAGCTGGGTCGGTTCGATGTCGACGTGGACGAACGTCCGGCCCCGGGTGTAGACGTCCAGCCTGCCGGTGTGGCGGTTGGCCCAGCGGTTGCCGATGCCGAGGACGAAGTCGGACTCCAGGAAGGTCGCGTTGCCGTAGCGGTGCGAGGTCTGGAGGCCGACCATGCCCGCGTTCAGCTCGTGGTCGTCGGCGATGGTGCCCCAGCCCATCAGGGTCGGGACGACCGGGACGCCGGTCAGCTCGGCGAACTCCACCAGGAGCGCGGAGGCATCTGCGTTGATGACGCCTCCGCCCGCGACGATCAGCGGACGCTCGGAGGCGTCCAGCAGGTCCAGGGCGCGCTCGATCTGCCGGCGGCTCGCGGCGGGCCGGTGCACCGGCAGCGGCTCGTACAGCCCGGGGTCGAACTCGATCTCGGTGAGCTGCACGTCGATCGGCAGGTCGATGAGGACCGGGCCGGGGCGGCCGGAGCGCATCAGATGGAAGGCCCGCTGGAAGACGCCGGGGACCTGCGCGGCCTCCAGGACGGTCGTCGCGGACTTGGTCACAGGCGCCGCGATCGAGGCGATGTCGACCGCCTGGAAGTCCTCCTTGTGGAGCACGGCGGTCGGGGCCTGGCCGGTGATGCAGAGGATCGGGACGGAGTCGGCGAGGGCGGAGTACAGGCCGGTGATCATGTCGGTGCCGGCCGGGCCCGACGTACCGACGCAGACGCCGATGTTCCCGGGGCGTGCCCGGGTGTAGCCCTCCGCCATGTGGGAGGCGCCCTCGACGTGGCGGGCGAGGGTGTGATGAACCCCGCCGGCCGCCTTGAGGGCCGCGTAGAAGGGGTTGATCGCCGCACCCGGCACACCGAACGCGTTGCTGACGCCTTCGCGCTTGAGGATCTCAACTGCCGCTCGGGCAGCGGTCATTCGAGGCATGGGTCGCTCCTGCTCGGACCTGGTGGAGTCGGGCTCTGTCGCGCCAGCCTGAGAGCACCAATTCCGCATGACGGAAACTTGATTCTGTTATACGGAAGTCAATGTAGGACGCACCCCTGTGGCCGTCAAGAGACCGCGCACGGCGCCGCCAGGGCACGGGTGATGACGGGAAGTGCGGCGGTTCACGCCCCGGAACGGCGCTCCTGATGGACGATGGGGGCCTGGACGGGACCGGCCCGGAGGAAGGGCCGGGGCGCGGAGGGAGACCATGGTGGAAGCTGTGCCGGTACGCTGCCCGGCCTGCCGCCGCGACCACGCGTACCGTCCGCCGTCCTACCCCTGCCCGTGCGGGGCACCGACCGCCCCGCCCGTGGTGCCCGGCGCCCCGGTCGTCCGGATCACCCACCGGGCCTGGGAGGACGACTGGGTGACGGTGCGCTGCGAGGCCTGCGGGCGCCGGGACCAGTGGCCGCGGCCGGAGCTGTGCTGCCCGTGCGGAACGGTGCTGCGCGTCCCGGTCCGCCCGGCCCCGGCCCCCGGCCGCGACGCGGCGCCCGAGGGCCCGTCCCGCCCCGCCGCTCCCCCGCGCGTGCCCCCGCCGCACACCGCCCCGGCCCCCCGGCCCGCCTTCCGGGCCACCCCCATCCACGGCGCGGGCGACGCCCTGGCGACCGCGGCCCGCTATCTGGGCTGGCTGGGCTACCACGACGTGGCGCGGCCCTCCCGCCCCTCGGCCACCCGGATCGACCTGCGGGCCACCGGGGTGATGGCCCAGGTCGACACGGTCCCCCGGCCGACCTCGCTGCGCGATGTCGAGTGCCTCTGGCTGCACGCGCTCAGCGCCCAGGTCACCGGCGTCCTCTTCTCACTCTCCGGGTACGCGCCGGACGCGGCGGCACGGGCGGATGTGCTGCGCGTGCCCCTGTTCACGATGGACGCGGCGGGTACGCCCCGGCCGGTCAACGGCCCGGCCGACGAGCTGCTCGGCACCGGGACCTAGGGTCTTTCGTTTGGATCAGGCTGGATCAGGGAGCGGGGGCTGGTGCGTGCAGCTGCAAGGCGGAGGAAGGAGCCGACGCGGAGCGTCGGTGACTGACGACAACGCGGCAGATGTGCGTGCCGGCCCCCGCGAGCCCGGCATGATCCAAACGAGAGGCCCTAGCGCCTTCGGACCGCCGCACGCCACCCGCCGCACGCCGTGCACCCCCTGGCGCTTCCCCGGGCACCCGGCTTCGCCCGGACAGGGGTCTCCCCTGCCCGCCACAGGGGCGGAGTCGCCCTCGTGCGCCCCGTACGAGGACGCTGCTCCGCCTCGCGCGCGCACGCACCCGGCGACGGCAGTCCGACGGCGTCGCGACGACAGGACCCAGGCGCATTTCCCTGTGAGGCCGGGGACGCAGGTGGCGGCCCGTTCCACGAACTCATATGCGGGGTAAGTGAGTTGCTGATGCTTCGCACCTCCGACACGCGCGCCTGATCTACTGTCATGCCCTCGACACAACCGATACTCTGTGCTGTTTCCTCCCTCTACAGCCAGGAGTGCCCATGCCCAGACGAGTACCGGCAGCGGCCAGGCTCCGTGTGACGGTGCTGGCCGCTGTCGTCGCCGCCGCCCTGTCCACGACCGGGGTCCAGGCCACCGCCGCCACGCCGTCGCAGGACCGCACCCCGATGAACACCGCCTTCGAGCAGGCGGCGAAGAAGTACGAGGTCCCCCGGGACCTGCTGGCCGCGGTCGGCTACGGCGAGACCCACCTCGACGGCCACGACGGCAAGCCGAGCCAGGCCCGCGGATACGGCGTCATGCATCTGGTCAGCAACCCCGTCAACCGCTCTCTGCACAAGGCCGCCAAGCTCACCGGCCACTCTCCCGCCGAGCTGCGCCACGACACCGCGGCGAACATCGAGGGCGGCGCCGCCGTACTGCGCGCGCACGCCGACGCACTGGGCCTCGGCCGCGCCGAACGACGCGATGTCAACGCCTGGTACCCGGCCGTCGCCCGCTACAGCAACGCCAAGGGCGCCACCGCCGCCCTCTACGCGGACGCCGTCTACGAGTTCCTCGCCAAGGGCATCAGCGCGGTGGCCGAGGGCGAGAAGGTGACCATCACCGGCCGTGGCGTTGCCCCGGAGAAGGGCGCGTACAAGAACAGCGGCAGCGGCTTAGGCGCCACGAGCACGGACTACCCGCCCGCGCTCTGGGTTCCGGCCTCCCCCAGCAACTACGACACCGGGCGCTCCACGACGATCCGCGCGATCGTCATCCACGTCACCGAGGGCTTGTACGCGGGCACGGTCAGCTGGTTCCAGGACCCGGTGTCGCAGACCAGCGCGCACTACGTGGTCCGTTCCTCGGACGGCGAGGTCACGCAGATGGTGCGGGACTCCGACACGGCGTGGCACGCGCGTTCCGGCAACCCCTACTCCGTGGGCATCGAGCACGAGGGCTTCATCGACGACCCGAGCTGGTTCACGGACTCGATGTACCGGTCGTCGGCCGCGCTCACCAAGCACCTGGCCGACCGGTACGGCATTCCCAAGGACCGCGCCCACATCGTGGGCCACGTCGAGGTTCCCGGCAACGACCACACGGACCCGGGCCCGAACTGGGACTGGGACTACTACATGAAGCTGGTCGGGGGCTCCGGCGGCACCCCGGAGAACCGCTACTGGGTCGACACCTTCGCCGACGCACCCGGCTACGCCTCCCCGACCTCGACGATTCAGACGGGCACCCTCTACAAGGGCACCAACTACGTCTTCTGCAAGGTCTGGGGCCGGGAGATCAGCGACCCCGAAGGCCACTACAACCACTGGTGGCTGCGCACCGACCTCGACGTGGGCCCGGCCAACCAGTACGTCTCCGCGTACTACCTCTCGCGCTGGGGCAACGACGAAGCGCGCGACAACAACGGAGCCGAGATCCCCACCTGCGCAGACGCCTGACCCCACACCGGTCCTCACCGCCGTCCGCCCGCGGTGAGGACCGGCCACGCCCGGAGAGCACCGGAGCACCACCCACGCCTGCGGCCCGCCGCCGTCGCCGCCCGGCAGTCCGGCCACGCGGAACGCGGCCTCCCGGGGCGACATACTGTGCGCATGCGCATCCGTACCGCCCGCCGCACCGATCTTCCCCTGCTCCAGGAGATCGAACGCGCCGCCGGTGAACCCTTCCGCACGCTCGGCATGGACACCATCGCGGACGACGACCCGCCGCCGCTCGGCCTGCTGGACACGTACCGGCGGGCGGGCCGCGCCTGGGTCGCCGTGGACCCGGCGGACCGCCCGGCCGGCTATCTGATCGCCGACCCGGTCGACGGGGCCGTCCACATCGAGCAGGTCTCCGTCCACCCGTCCGCCGCGCGGCGCGGAGTGGGGCGCACCCTCATCGACCACCTCGCCGCGTGGGCGGGCGGGCACGGCACGCGGGCGCTCACGCTCACGACCTTCGCCGACGTGCCCTGGAACGCGCCGTACTACGCCCGTCTCGGATTCCGCGTCCTTGACGAGGACGAACTCACCGACGGGCTGCGACGGATCAGGGTCCAGGAAGGTGAACACGGTCTGAACCGCTGGCCACGGGTCTGCATGCGGCGCGCGATCCCGCACCCCACCGGCCCCACGGGCCCCCGGCAGCTCACCGGAACCGACCGGCAACACTGAGTGCAATCGGTCACGTTCACGCCTGGGGGGCCACAAATGTTCGGCCGGTGTCAGTGGCCGCCCTTAAGGTAGTGGTCATGGCTTTAACTCCACGTCACACGCCTACCGGCGACCGCCCGCGCGCCTCCCGGCGGGCCACCCCGTCCGCCGCCCGGACGAACGAGGCGATCCGCGCGTTCGTCGACGCCCAGGCCGGCCAGGAATGGTCCTCCGTGGAGTCCGCCGCCTACGAAGTGCTGCTGATCGAGTGGGCGGCCGCCACCCGGGATGTCACCGGCGGCATCATCGAAGCCGCCTGACGGCCCCGGGGCGGCCCGCCCCTCGCGGCGCCTACTCCCCGTATCCCTCCCGCAGTTCGATCTTCCGGACCTTCCCGCTGACCGTCATCGGGAAGCCGTCCATGATCCGCAGCCGCCTCGGGACCTTGTAGTGCGCCAGCTGCTCGCGGCAGAAGTCCGTGATCTCCTCCAGGGCCGGCGGGTCCGCCGCGTCCCTCGGGATGACACAGGCCAGGATCTCCTCGCCGTAGGTGTCGTCGGGAACGCCCACCACCTGCACATCGGCGATCTTCGGGTGACCGTAGAGGAACTCCTCGATCTCCCGCGGATACACGTTCTCGCCACCCCGGATGATCATGTCCTTGATCCGGCCGACGATCTGTACGTAGCCGTCCTCCCGCATCACCGCGAGGTCGCCGGTGTGCATCCAGCGGCCCGCGTCGATGACCTCGGCGGTCCGCTCCGGCTGCTCCCAGTAGCCGAGCATCACGCTGTACCCGCGGGTGCGCAGTTCGCCGGGTACGCCGCGCTCCAGCGTCACCCCGGTCACCGGGTCGACGACCTTGACCTCGATGTGCGGCAGCACCCGGCCGACGGTACCGGTACGGCGCTCCAGGTCGTCGTCGCGGCGGGTCTGGGTGGAGACCGGCGAGGTCTCCGTCATGCCGTAGCAGATGGACACCTCGTCCATGTTCATCTCCGCGACGACCCGCTTCATCACCTCGGCCGGGCACGGCGATCCGGCCATGATCCCGGTGCGCAGCGAGGAGAGGTCGTACGAGGCGAAGTCCGGGAGGTTCAGCTCCGCTATGAACATGGTGGGCACCCCGTAGAGCGATGTGCACCGCTCCTGCTGCACGGCGGCGAGCACGGCCCCGGCCTCGAAGGCCGGGGCGGGTATGACGACGCAGGCGCCGTGCGAGGTCGCGGCGAGGTTCCCCATGACCATGCCGAAGCAGTGGTAGAAGGGGACCGGCAGACAGATCCGGTCCTGCTCGGTGTAGGCGACCGACTCCCCCACGAAGTACCCGTTGTTGAGGATGCTGTGGTGGGAGAGGGTGGCGCCCTTGGGGAAACCGGTGGTGCCGGAGGTGTACTGGATGTTGATCGGGTCGTCGCAGGACAGCTCCGCTTCCCTGGCGGCGAGCTGTTGCGCCGTCACGGTCCCGGCCCCGGCCAGCAGCTCGTCCCAGGACGGGTCGCCGATGTAGTGCACCGCGCGCAGCGCCGGGCAGTCGGCGCGCACCTGGCCGACCAGGGCGCGGTAGTCGCTGGTGCGGTGCGCGAGCGAGGAGACCAGCAGGCGGACCCCGGCCTGCCGCAGCACGTACGCCAGCTCGTGCGCACGGTAGGCGGGGTTGATGTTGACCATGACCGCGCCGATGCGCGCGGTGGCGTACTGCACGAGCACCCATTCCGGGCAGTTGACCGCCCAGATCCCGACCCGGTCGCCCTTGACGACCCCCGAGGCCATCAGGGCGCGGGCCAGCTCATCGACCGCGGTGCCGAACGCGCTGTACGTCCAGCGCCGCCCGGAGACGACGTCGACCAGCGCCTCGCGGTCGCCGTACGCCTCGATCGCGCGGTCCAGGTTGCGGCCGATGGTGTCGCCGAGCAGCGGCGTGGTGCCGGTGCCGTGCGCGTAGGAGAGTGCATTCATCGCAGATCACCCTCGTCGTACTCGGTGCCGGTGCCCTGGGCCGTGCGTTCGCGCAGCTCGATGCGGCGGATCTTGCCGGAGACGGTCTTGGGCAGCTCGGCGAACTCCAGCTTGCGGATGCGCTTGTACGGGGCGAGAACCGCACGGGAGTGCTCGAACAGCGCCTTCGCGGTGTCCGGTCCGGGCTCCCATCCCTCGGCGAGCACGACATACGCCTTCGGGACGGCGAGGCGGACGGGGTCGGGGGCCGGGACGACGGCGGCCTCGGCGACCGCCTCGTGCTCCAGCAGCGCGCTCTCCAGCTCGAAGGGGCTGATCTTGTAGTCACTGGCCTTGAAGACGTCGTCGGCCCGGCCCACGTACGTGATGTAGCCGTCGGCGTCCCGCGAGCCGATGTCACCGGTGCGGTAGTAGCCCCCGGCCATGGCCTCGGCGGTGCGGTCCGGATCGCCGTGGTAGCCGGTCATCAGGCCCAGCGGGCGGGCCGAGAGGTCGAGCGAGATCTCGCCCTCGGCGGCGCCGGGCTCACCGGTGACCGGGTCCAGCAGCTCCACCTTGAACCCGGGGCTGGGCCGCCCCATCGACCCGGCCTTCAGCAGCTGACCGGGGGTGTTGGCGACCTGGACGGCGGTCTCGGTCTGGCCGAAGCCGTCCCGGATGGTGACACCCCACACCCGCCGGACGGTCTCGATGACCTCCGGGTTCAGCGGCTCACCGGCCGCGACGACCTCGCGCGGCGGGGTCTTCAGCTGGGCGAGGTCCGCCTGGATCAGCATCCGCCAGACGGTCGGCGGGGCACAGAAGCTGGTGACACCCGAGCGGTCCATCTCGGCCATCAGCCGGGCCGCGTCGAAGCGGGTGTAGTTGAAGATGAAGACGGTCGCCTCGGCACTCCACGGCGCGAACAGATTCGACCAGGCGTGCTTGGCCCAGCCGGGCGAGGAGATGTTGAGGTGGACGTCGCCGGGCTTCAGCCCGATCCAGTACATCGTCGCCAGGTGGCCCACGGGGTAGGAGACATGGGTGTGCTCGACGAGCTTGGGGCTGGCGGTGGTGCCGGAGGTGAAGTAGAGCATCAGCGGCTCGTCGGCGTCGGTCTCCCGGTCCGCCTCGAAGACCTCGGACTGCTCGTCGGCCCCGGAGTACGGGAGCCAGCCGGGCACGTCCTGGCCGACCACGATCCGGGTGTAGCCGCCGGGCACCTCGTCGAACTTGGCGGTGTCGGTGTCCCGGACCAGGACGTGCCGGACCCGGCCGCGCTCCACCCGGTCGCGCAGGTCCACCGGGCCGAGCAGCGGGGTGGCGGGGATGACCACGGCGCGCAGTTTCATCGCGGCGAGCGCGGTCTCCCACAGCTCGACCTGGTTGCCGAGCATCACGAGGATCCGGTCCCCGGCCCGTACGCCCTGGGCGCGCAGCCAGTTCGCCGCCTGGTTGGACCGGGCGGACATCCGGGCGAAGGAGACCTCGGTACGGCCGCCGTCCTCCTCCACGATGTGCAGGGCGGTGCGGTCGTTGTTCTCGGCGATGGCGTCGAACCAGTCGAGCGCCCAGTTGAAATGGTCGGTCCTGGGCCAGCTGAAGCCCTCGTACGCCGCTTGGTAGTCCTCGCGGTACTTCAGGAGAAAGTCCCGGGCGGCCCGGAATGTCTCCGTCGCACTGGTTGCCGACATGTGCCCTCCTCAATTGCGGACCGGACCGGTCACTTAGCATCATTCAAACAGTGACCCAGGTCTCACTACCCCCGAACGGGGGTACGGCGGGGCGGCCGAGCCCCCCTGCCCCGGGCCCGGGTGGGAAGGCGCCAGCGTGCCGGAATACGTCGATGCGGTCGAAATGCAGACAGCGCTGCTGCGGTTGCGCCGGACCAGTGGCCTGCCCGTGGCCTTCGGCGGGCTGCTCTCGGACGCCCGCCATGCCCGGATCGCCGAGCTGAACGGGGCGCAGACCGCCGCCCTGCGCGGCCTGGTGATCTCGGCGGGCAGCGGGCTCGGCGGCAAGGCGATCGCCCTGTCCCGGCCGTGCGCGGTGACCGATTACCACTCCTCGCGCCACATCAGCCACGAGTACGACCTGGCGGTCGCCGCTGAGGGGCTGCGCTCGGTGGTCGCGGTCCCGGTCGTGGTCCGGCGCAAGGTGCGCGGCGTGCTGTACGGGGCGCTGCGCGAGCCGGTCACACTCGGCGACCGCACCTTCGACGCGGCGGTGGCCGCCGCCCGCGACGTGGAGCAGGCCCTGGTCGTACGGGACGAGGTGCAACAGCTGCTCACCACGGCCCGGGAGCAGGTCACCGACCCGCGGGCCACCCCGGAGGCGTGGGAGGACGTCCGCGAGGCCCACCGCGAGCTGCGCGCCCTGGTCCCGAAGGTGGACGACCCGGCACTGCGCGACGAACTGCTCGGGGTGTGCGGGCGGCTCGCCTCCGCGGCCGGGGGCCGTACGCCGGCGCCCTGCGGGGTGCGGCTGGCACCGCGCGAGCTGGACGTGCTGGCCTGCGTGGCGGCGGGGGCGACGAACGCGGCGGCGGCGAAGCGGCTCGGGCTGCGGGCGGAGACGGTGAAGGGCTATCTGCGCTCGGCGATGCGGAAACTGGGCGCGCACACCCGGCTGGAGGCGGTGGTGGCGGCCCGGCGCGCGGGGCTGCTGCCCTAGGGCCCGTCAGCCGAAGTCGACGAAGGCGGCGAACCGGATGTCGCAGGCGTCGGCGGCGCCCGGTTCCGCCATGACGGAGAGCATCCGCCGGGCCTCCTCGGTGACCGCGTCGCACTCCGTCGGGCCGAGGCCGCCGAGCGGCTGCACGGTGAGCACCTCCGGGCGGGCGCCCGGCCGCCCGGCGCCGTCCTGCCGCCAGATCGCCGCGAGGAAGCCGTCGACGAGCACCGTGCCGTACGTCTGGTTTCCCCGGCCCATGCGCCCGTGGAACCGGGGCGGGATGACCCGGCCGCGGTCCGCGTGGCCGAGCAGCACGTTGTCGAACTCGGGCAGGAAGCGCGGTGGGGCCGGGGTGTCCTCGGCCGGGCGCGGCGCGTCCGGCAGGTCGAAGAGTTCGGCCCCGTTCTCGTCCCGGAAGGTGACCAGCCGGGGCCGCAGCCGCTCGAAGACCTCCCGCAGCCGGGTCAGCCCGGCCCAGGCCTGCATGTCCTTCACCGAGGCCGGTCCGAAGGCCGCGAGGTAGCGCAGCACGGCGGTGTCCGGCGCGGGGGCCGGTCGTGCGGGGACGCCCAGCCAGTGCTCGGCGGTGGTCAGCACGACCCGCCCGCTGCGGCCCCACACCCCGCGCGGGGTCACCTGGACCAGCGGGAGCAGGCAGCGGGCGGCGATGCCCAGGGCCTGCGGGTCGGCCTCGGGCCACTCGGTGTGCAGCGCCTCGCGGATCTCCCCGGGTGTCCGGGGCCGCTCCTCGACCAGCGCGGCGGCGAGGGACCGCAGCCGGTCGAGGTCCACTCCGGTGAGCCCGGCGCGGAAGATCCGCAGCTCCCGGTCGCGGGCCGGCTGGACGAGAGGGCGCAGGCTCAGCACGTCGTCGGCGGTGTGCAGGTGGATGGTGGAGCGCAGGGTGACGATGCGGGCCACCTCGCGGGACTCCATCAGCGCGGCCAGTTCCGCGGGGGCGAAGCCGTCGAGGCGGGCGGCGAGCTGGTAGTAGGGCGGTCTGGTGTTCTGCGCCTGGAGGCCGACCAGATGGGCCACGGCGTCCTTCGCGGGCATCGCCGTGCGGCGCAGCAGCAGCTGGCGCTCCAGGGTGGCCCGGTTCAGTGCGCGGCGGGAGAGCAAGGCGGATGAGACGGCGGAGTTCTTCGTGATGGCCATGACGGCACGCTACGTACCCTTGCGGACAGTTCCGGTCCTCATCGGCCCCCTCGTCCTCCTCGGTGCGTCCGCCGTGGCGCGGGTACCGCGATCGCGGGGCGGGCGCCCGCATCATGGGGCGGGTGATCAGCGTTCTGTTCGCCCTTCTCACCGCGCTGAGCAACGGCTCCGCCTCCGTGCTCCAGCGCCGCGCCGCCCGCACCGTCCCCGACAGTGAGGCGATGCGGCTGTCGCTGATCGGACATCTGCTGCGCCGTCCGCTGTGGCTGGCGGGGATCGGGCTGGTGATCGTCGCGGCGGTCTGCCAGGCGGTGGCGCTGGCCACCGGGCCGATCGCCGTGGTCCAGCCGATCTTCGTGATCGAACTGCCCGCCACCCTGCTGATGGCCGCGTCCGTGATGCGGGTCCGGCTGCCCCGGCGGACCTGGTACGGGGTGGCGGCCGTGACGCTGGGGCTGGCGCTGGGCATGGCCTCGGCGGCCCCCGGCGGCGGATCGGCGTCGGTGCCCGCGCTGGCCTGGATTCCCGCGCTGGTGCTGACCGGGCTCTTCGAGGCCGCGCTGATCGCCGCAGCGCTGGGCAGCCGCGGCAACACCCGGGGCGCGCTGCTCGGGCTGGCCGCCGCCTGCGGGTACGCCCTGACGGCCGCGCTGATGAAGGACGCCATGGCCCGGCTGACGGACGGCGGGGTGGGGGCCCTGTTCTCGGCCTGGCAGCTGTACGCCATGGCGGCGGCCGGGGTGGGCGCGCTCTTCCTGCTCCAGAACGCCCTCCAGGCGGGCACGCTGGTGGCCGTACAGCCGATGCTGACCCTCGGGGACGCGCTGATCAGCGTGGCGTACGGCGTGACGCTGTTCGGCGAGGACCTGCGTACCGGATGGTGGCTGCTGCCGGTGGCGGTGGCGCTCGCCCTGATCGCGGCGGGCTGTGTGGAGCTGGCCCGTTCCCCGCTGGCGGCCGGGGATCCGCGTCCCCCGGCCCGCCGGGTGGATTGAGTCATCCCCGACCGGGGCCCGAGCCGCCGGGTCGCGCCGCCCGTCCGCTCGGCGCTATTCTCCCCCTCTGGACATGTGCGGTGTTGCGGGCAAGGGGCCCGTGTTCTTCTTGGGGGTTGGTGTGGTTTCTGGTCGCGTTGTGCGGTTCGACGGAGCTCGGGGGTACGGCTTCATCGCACCCGATCACGGTGGTGAGGATGTCTTTCTCCACGTCAACGACTTGCTGATCCCGGAGTCGTACGTCCATACGGGTACGGCGGTGGAGTTCGAGATCGAGGACGGCGAGCGTGGGCTGAAGGCGTCGTCCGTGCAGCTCGCCGAGGGGGCCACCGGGAAGCCGCTGACCCCGCCGCGGACCGTGCCGCACGCGGTGTCCGACGACGACGCTCTGTGCGATGTGCTGAGCGGAGCGGAGTTCACCCGGGCGGTGACCGATCTGCTGCTGGAGTCGGCTCCGACGCTGACGGGCACACAGATCCTCCAGGTCCGGCGCAGTCTGCTGCAGTTCGCCAAGAACCACGGCTGGACCGAGGGCTGACGTGGCCCCGGCGGGCCGGACGGCCCGCCGGACGGCTCAGCCGGTCCGTTCGCGTACCACCAGTGGGGTGCCGAGCACCTGGTGTCCGCCACTGGCCAGCATGCGCACCTCTCCCCGGTCGCTGATCTCCGCGCGCACGATGCCGGTCTCGTCCTCGTACACCGGGAATCCGCCCGCCCCCGACTGCTCGGTGCGGTGGACGGTCACGGTGTCGTCCTCGACGGCGGACGCCTGAAATACCAGTTGGTAGGTCTCCGGGTAGTCCATGTCCTCGTCTCCGATGCGGGCGGGGCAGAGCGGGTTCCGCCCGCATCTTCCATGGTCTCTCCGTCCGGCCGGTGGCGCCCGGCCGGACGGTCCACGGCTGCGGGCCCGCGCCCATCCCCTTTATCCTGAGACCGTACGGGCGGTTCGACGGCGCTCGGGCGCGTATCGCAGGCCCGGCCCCCTTTTTCCCGCAGCCGGGAAGGGAGAGACCACGATGGATGCCGACAGGGGAGACGACGTCTACCAGCCGCAGCAGTCGCAGGCCGCGGACCTCACCGAGCAGCTGGACGTCGAGGACACCCTGGACAACCGGGGGCTGGACGACGCGCTGGACGAGGGCTATTCGCCGCCCGAGCGGCCGTGGGCGGTGGAGGACCGGGGCACCACCGCCGCCGAGCAGCGCGACGGCGAGCCGCTGGAGAGCCGCCTGGCCCGCGAACTGCCCGACGACCCCGGCACCGTCGGCGACGGCCTGGGCGATCTGCCGGACGGTGACGGCGAGCTGTGGGACGCGGAGGTCGGTACGGTACGCGCCGGCCGGCTCACCCGGCAGCTGGACATCGACGAGCCGGACACCATGGCGGGCGAGGACGTCGGGATCGACGGGGCGGGCGCCTCCGCCGAGGAGGCCGCCATGCACGTGGTGGCGGACGGCCGGGGCTGAGCCTCCGGCGCCGCTCCGGACCACCATGACCTCGGAGGTAATCGACGCTCCCCGCGGCGTCGGACATCGTGTGTCCCACCGGACCGGCCGAGGGCCGGGCCCTGAGGAGAGGACCCCACGATGACCGCGTACGACGACGCCGTCCAGCGCTACTTCGCCGCCTGGAACGCCTCCGGTGAAGAGAGGACGGCGAAGGCCGTCGCGGCCGCCTTCACCGAGGACGCCACCTACACCGACCCGCTGGCCGAGGTGAGCGGGCACGACGGGCTGGTGACACTGATCGGCGGCGCCCGGCAGCAGTTCCCCGGCTTCGAGTTCCGGCCCACCGGCGCCCCGGACGGGCATCACGCGCTCGTGCGATTCAGCTGGGAACTGGTCTCGGTCGCCGACGGTTCGGCGCCCGTCGCCGGGTCGGACGTGATCGCCCTCGCCGACGACGGGCGCATCACCTCGGTCAGCGGATTCCTGGACCGGGTGCCGGGCGCCTGAGGCCCTCCGAGGAGGGCGGGGGTCCACCGCCGGTCGCCGCGCTCAGGCCGGTTCGTCGAGGAACTTCCCGCCCTCCAGCAGGGTCTTGAGCGTGGACAGGATCGCCACCCAGCCCTCACTCACGCCCTCCAGCATCCTGCTGTCCGGGCTGTCGAAGCCGTCGTGGGTGAGGGTCAGCCTGATCCCCAGCTCGGGCTCCGCGGCCGGTTCGATGTCGAAGGAGACCTTGGACCGCTCCCGGACGGCCCGCTCCCACTCCTCGTCCGAGGCGAAGTCGAACATCTGACGGTGCATCGGCTGAAGGGTGTGCCAGCTGTACGCGAGCCGCCGGCCGGGCTCGGCCGCCAGGACCCGCTGGCCGACCTCCTCGAACTCACCGTCCGGGTCCATCTTCCAGCGGACCGGCGCACCGGGCTCCCAGGTGGAGTCGGGCCCGTAACCGCCCATGTAGATCCTGATGAGCCCGGGGTCGGTCAGTGCCTGGTAGAGCTTCTCGGCGGAGGTCTGGATGTAGAGGCGGTAGACGAACTCGGGCTGGTCCATGGCCTTTTCTCCGGATCTGGTCAGGGGTTACGGGGCATCGGCACGGGGCGGTCCGGCCGGTGCGTGCGGGGCCCGGCTCCGCACGGGCAGCGCGGCGAGCCCGGGGGACGGTTCCAGCGGGCGGTCGGTGAAGAAGCGGGCCACAAGGTCCGCCACGTCGTCCGGGCGCTCCAGGACGACCCAGTGGTCGGACTCGCCGATCGTGAGGAACCGGCTGCCCTCGATGGTGGCGGCGAAGTCCCGCTGCCGCTCTGGCGAGGTCACCGTGTCGTGCTCGCCCGCGAAGACCAGGGCGGGCACGCCGGTCAGCCCGCCGGAGAAGTCCGGCCGCTGCTCCAGCGCCCGGTGAAGCGAGCGCACCGCGTGCGGGGAGTGGGTGAGGGCGTACAGGAACGAGCGCCGCACATAGCGCTGCGCCAGCTCGCGGCGGTGGACGCGCCGTTCGGGGTCCTGGCACATCAGCACCTCGGCGGCCAGCCCGGCCAGCCCCGCCAGGTCGCCGGTGTCGAGCCGGGCGACGGCGCGGGCCCACTGGGTGCGCTGCTCCTCGGTGATGTGGGCGGGCACTCCGCCGAGCGCCAGCCGGGCGATCCGGCCGGGGTACCGGCGGGCACAGCCGAAGGCGATCGACGTACCGTACGAGAAGCCGAACAGGTTGGCCCGCTCGACGCCCAGGTCGTCGATGATGCCGATGACGGCGTCCTGCAGGACCTCGGTGCCGGTGCCGGGCGGTAACGGGTCCGCCCCGCCCATACCGGGCAGGTCGGCGGTGATCACGCAGGCCAGCGGCCCGAGGTGGTCGTCCATCTGCGGCCAGCCGTACATGCCCTGGAGGGCGCCGCCGAGGACGACGACCGGTTCGGTGCGTGGCGAGGGCTGCCGCAGCAGCCGGTAGCCGTAGCGCAGCCCGTCCACCGACAGGGTCCGGATGATCTCGTCGGCCATGGGTCGCGTGCCTCTTGGTTTCCGGGTCAGGCCCTGGTGAGAACGAGTGCGGCGTTGTGTCCGCCGAATCCGAGCGAGGTCTTGACGGCCGCGTCGAAAGCCGCGGGCCGGGCCTCCTTGCTCACCACGTCGACGGGGATCGCGGGATCGGGGGCGTCGAGGTTGACGGTGGGCGGCACGAGGCCGTGCTGGAGCGCCAGTACGGTCAGCGCGGTCTCGATGCCGCCCGAGGCGCCCAGGGCGTGCCCGGTCATCGCCTTCGTCGAGGTGACCAGGGGGTGTTCACCGAGGACCCGGTGGAGCACCGTCGCCTCGATGAGGTCGTTGGAGACCGTGGAGGTGCCGTGGGCGTTGACATGGCCGATCTCCCGGGCCGTGACCCCGGCGTCGGCGAGCGCGGCCCGCAGGGCCCGCTCGATGCCCAGGCCCCCGGGTTCGGGGGCGACGGCGGAGTACGCGTCGCTGGAGGCGGCGTACCCCGCGATGTGGGCGCGGACGGTGGCGCCGCGGGCCCGTGCGTGCTCCGGCCGTTCCAGCACCAGGAGCCCGGCGCCCTCTCCGACGACGAAGCCGTCCCGGTGGACATCGAACGGGCGGCAGGCCGCCGTGGGGTCCTCACGCCGGGTGGAGACCGCCTTGAGCTGGCAGGCGCTGGCGATGAGCAGCCGGGAGCAGACCGATTCGGCGCCGCCCGCCACGACGATGTCGCAGGCGCCGGTGCGGAGCATCTGGTGGGCGGTGCCGAGGGCGACGGTGCCGGAGGAGCAGGCGGTGGAGACGGCCTGGCTGGGACCGAGGACGCCGAGGTCGGTGGCGACGCTGCTGGCGGCACCGTTGACGACGGTGAGAGGAGCGAGCTTCGGGGAGACCCGGCGGGCGCCGCGTTCGGTGAGGAGGGTGTGCTGCTCGTCGTAGAAGGGCAGCCCGCCGTGGGCGGAGCCGATGACGACGCCGACCCGTCCGGCGTCCCAGACCGCGGGGTCGAGACCGGCGTCGGCGACGGCCTCGCGGGCCGCGATGACGGCCAGCTGGGCGAAGCGGTCCATGAGCCGCGCGATCGCCACCCCTAGCTCCGCGCGCGGGTCGAGACCGGTGATGGTGTACATGAAGTCACAGGGCAGGCCGTCGAGTTCGGGCCGGTGCGGGACGCAGGGCGGATCGGTCACCTCGGTGACGGCCCGCCAGGTCGCCTCCGTGCCGACGCCCGCGGCGGTGACCAGGCCGATGCCGGTGACGGCGGCGGCGAACGGCTCCGGACGGAACGGACGGCCCGTCACGCGGCGGCCCTGCGGTGTACCGCGTCGACGAGCTGGCCGACGGTGTCCCGCGAGGTCAGCTGCACATCGTCGAGGTCGACGCGGAGCCGGTCCTCGATGAGCAGCCGCAGCTCCTCCAGCGCCAGTGAGTCGAGCCGGAGGTGACGGAGCGACACCTCGGGGCGGATGGCGTGCGGGTCGGTGCCGAAGTTCGCCACCAGCAAGGTGCTGATCTCTTCTGCCGTGCTCATGCGGCGCTCCTGCGCTCTCATACGCGGTGACGCCCTGCCGCGTGAGGTGTGCGTGCCGTCGGGGGACGCCGGCCGGTCCGGAGAAACCATTTATACGCCTTCGCGACGGTAGAACCGGTCCACGTTCGCCCGTGCGGTGGAGGGAGGCCAGGTGTG
Source organism: Streptomyces sp. NPDC058195 (assembly GCF_042883525.1). Taxonomy (NCBI): domain Bacteria; kingdom Bacillati; phylum Actinomycetota; class Actinomycetes; order Kitasatosporales; family Streptomycetaceae; genus Streptomyces; species Streptomyces sp. NPDC058195. The sequence goes on along the minus strand of NZ_JBHVVM010000013.1, from coordinate 65,598 downwards.
CGAATTCGAGGATCCCGGCGCCCGACACGCCGCGCAGATGATTGTCATGCTCGGAACAGACGGATAATCTGATCGCGCTTCGCGGCCCTCGGCCCACCCCACTCGGGCCCGGGGGCCGTTCTTTCTCCCCCACCGAGCAGGAGCAGGTATGCCCAGCCGCGCCGCAGCCCACACAAGGGGCCGCGCCACCGTCCTGGCGGCCCTCACCGCCACCGTCCTCACCGTGACCGGCACACCGGCCCTCGCCGCCCCGGGCGACGGCCGTCCCATGGACCGGGCATTCGCGCGGGCCGCGGCGGAGTTCGACGTACCGCGCGACCTGCTCGCCGCCGTCGGCTACGGGGAGACCCGGCTCGACGGCCACTCCGGGCGCCCCAGCCAGGCCAACGGCTACGGCGTGATGCACCTGGTGAGCAACCCCGCCCACCGGACGCTGGAGCGGGCCGCGGCCCTGACCGGCACACCGCTCGAACGGCTCCGCACCGACACCGGGGCCAACATCCTGGGCGGCGCCGCCGTGCTGCGCGCCTACGCGGACAAGCTGGGCCTGGACGCCCGGGACCGCGACGACATCAACGCCTGGTACCCGGTGGTCGCAGCGTACGGCGGCGCCCAGGGGCCCACCGCCGCCCTGTACGCCGACACCGTGTACACCTTCCTGGCCGACGGGATCGGGGCGGACGTCCCCGGCGGCGAGCACATCACGGTGACGAGCCGTCCGGTCGCTCCGGACAAGGGCACGCTCGCCGCCGCCGAGGTGGGCACGCGGAGCACGGACTACCCGTCGGCGCTGTGGGCGGCGGCCCACTCGAACAACTACACCCAGGGCCGCTCGGCGCAGATCGACAAGGTCGTCATCCACGTCACGCAGGGCTCGTACGCGGGATCGATCAGCTGGTTCCAGAACCCGGCCTCGGAGGTGAGCGCCCACTACGTGGTGCGGTCCTCCGACGGGCAGATCACCCAGACGGTGCGCGACAGCGACACCGCCTACCACGCGCGCAGCGCCAACTCCTCCTCGCTCGGCATCGAGCACGAGGGCTTCGTCGACGACCCGTCGTGGTTCACCGACAGCATGTACCGCGCCTCCGCGGCACTGACCGCGTACCTCTGCGACCGCTACAACATCCCCAAGGACCGGGCGCACGTCATCGGGCACAGCGAGGCCCCGGGCAACGACCACAGCGACCCGGGGCCCTACTGGGACTGGAACCGCTACATGCAGCTGGTCGGCGGAAGCACCGGCGGCGGCGAGGGTTCCGACGGGCTGAGCTTCACCTCGTACGCCACCCAGCGGAGCGGCTCGGCCGGGGCCCAGGTCACGGCCCTCCAGCGGCTGCTCAGCGAGCAGGGGTACCCGGTCGGCACGGTGGACGGCAGCTTCGGCCCGGCCACCAAGGCCGCGGTGACCGCGTACCAGGCCGCGCGCGGGCTGGACGCGGACGGTGTCGTCGGGGCCCGGACCTGGACCGCCCTGCTGTCGGCCGGGCCGACGCCCGGCCTCCAGCAGGGCGGCACGGGCGACGCGGTGAAACGGCTTCAGCGCGCGCTGACCGCGGCGCTCGGCTCGACGGTCGGCGTCGACGGCAGCTTCGGCCCGGCGACGACGACCGCGGTGCGCGGCTACCAGACGAACCGGGGGCTGACGGCCGACGGCATCGTGGGACCGGCCACCTGGGCGGCGCTGCAGTCCGGCCGCTGACCTCCGTGCGCGGGCGGGGCGGGGCGGGGCGGGGCGGGGGAAGCGTGTCAGCCATGAGACCGCAGAACAGGTGACCTCCGTCCGCGCGGGCGGGGCGGGGTGCGACCGCCCCGCCCCCTGTTCACGGCCCCCGCCCGCCGGGGGCCGTGTCACGTTCCGGAAACCTTCCGGAAACCCTTGACGTTTCTCCTGACTCGTTCTTAACCTCACTGCGTAGTTCGCATTCCTTGCAGTTCACGTGCTGCGGCGCTTTCCGCAGTGTTTTGACAGGCACAGACACAGACCACCTGTCGGTGGTTTCGTCATGCCTGTTTTTTGTGCTCCCCGTGCCGCCGATGGGTCTTCCCCGAAGGCGGATTCATGGCACAACGTCCGAGCGTCTCAGGCGTCGGCGACGTCGTTGCGCTCATCGATGGGCTGGGCAAGATCACCGGCCGGGCGCAGGTCATCTGGTTCCTCGTGTTCGGCGGGCTCTTCCTCGACGCCTATTCGAACGCGGCGCTGAGCGCCGGTCTGGGGCCGATGACGACCCAGATGGAGCTGAGCAGTACGCAGGTCTCGATCCTCACGGCCACCGCTCCGGCCCTGGCGATCATCTTCAACCCGTTCGGCGGCTGGCTCGCCACCCGGGTCGGCCGCGTCCCCCCGCTGCTCCTGGCCAAGGTGTTCGCCATCGCGGGCGCCCTGCTGGCCGCCTTCGCCGGTGACTTCACCGTCGTCTGGTTCGGCCGGGTCCTGGTGGGTGTCGCGTACGGCATCGACTTCGCGGTCGCCATGGCGCTGCTCGCCGAGTACACGCCCGCGAAGCTGGGCGGGCGGCTGAACCTGTGGCAGGCCGTCTGGTACGTCGCCACCACCAGCAACCTCGCGCTCGCCCTGCTCTTCTTCAACCTGGACGTCGGCGCGGACATCTGGCGCTGGTCGGTCGGCTCGGCCGCGGTGGTCGCCGTCGCGCTGCTGCTGGGCCAGTGGCTGATGCTCAAGGAGAGCCCCACCTGGCTGGCGAGCAAGGGCCGGCTCACCGAGGCCGTCGCCAACCTGGACCGGATCTACGGGATCAAGGCCGTCGCCGGTGAACCGGACGGGGCCGCCCGCGCCGCCACCGAGGCGCCCGCCATCGGGTTCCGGCAGGCCGGGGTGCTCTTCAAGGGCGCGTACCTGCCGCGTACGGTCCTCTCCTCGGTCATCTCGCTCGGGCAGTCGATGCAGTACTTCGCGGTCGGCTGGTACCTCCCGCTGATCAGCCTGACGATCTTCGGCGAGAGCTTCGAGAAGGCGACGATCGGCTCGATGGTCTTCAACGCCTTCGGTATCGCGGGCGGGCTGCTCTCCGCCTACTTCGGCCGCCGCCTCGGGCTGCGGCTCAGCTCCGCGGCCGGTTTCGCCGGGGTGTTCGTGGCGCTGCTCGCGATGGGGCTGACCTTCGAGAAGGTGCCCACGGCCGTGGCCTTCCTGCTGCCGGTGCTGTTCATCCTCTGCCACTCCGCGGGGCCCGGCGCCAACGGCAAGTCCATCGCCGCGCTCTCGTACAGCAGCGACGTCCGCGCGCTCGGCACCGGGGTCACCGGGATGGTCGGCAGTTTCGGCAGCGTCGTCGGGCTGTACGTCTTCCCGCAGATCAAGGACTCGCTGGGGCTCGCCGACACCTTCCTGGTGCTCTCCGTCGTCCCGCTGCTCGGGCTGATCACCTGCCTGGCTATCAAGTGGGATCCGACGAAGGCCGTCTCCCCCGACGAGGCCGCCGCGCGGGCGGGATCGCCCGAGCCCACGGCACCGGCCGCCGCGCGCTGACCGGCCGCCGGGCCCGCCGCACCACACGATGGTGCCCTCCCCTCCTCCCGTCCCCCTCCTCCTGAAAGGGCCGCAATGACGCAGACGCTTCCCGGCGCCGCCGCTCGGCTCGGTGTGCTGTCCATCGACGAGGGCACCACGGGCACCCGGGCCGGAGTCGTCCTGGACTCCGGCGCCGCCCACGAGGTGTTCTACCGGTCGATCAAGGTCAGTCATCCGGACGACCTCTCGGTCGAGCAGGACCCGATGGAGATCTGGTCCGCCACGCTTGAGGTGGCGCGCCGGGCCGTGGGCCGGGCCCGCGAGGAGGGCATCGGGATCACCGCGGTCGCCCTGTCCACCCAGCGGGCCACGGCGATGCTCTGGGACCGGGTGACCGGGCGGCCGCTGCTGCCCGCGGTGGTGTGGCAGGACCGGCGGTACGCGGCCGAGCTGACCGCGTACGAGGCGGAGTGGGACGCCGCTCTGCTGGCCCGGCAGGGCAGGCCGGTCGGCGCCCGTTCCCCGTTCCTCTGGGCGGCCCGGCAGATCGCCTCGCACCCGGAGGTGTCCGCCGCGTACCGCGAGGGCCGGCTGCTCTTCGGCACGGTGGACACCTGGCTGGTCTGGCGGCTCACCGGCGGCGCCGTGCACGCCACGACGCCGACCAACGCCGCCTCCACCGGTGGCTACCTGCTGGCGGCGCACGCCTGGGACGAGGAGTGGATCGGCCGCCTCGGCTTCCCGCTGGAGCTGCTGCCACAGCTGTGCTCCGACGACGCGGGCTTCGGCACGACCGACCCGGCCGCCCTCGGCATCGCCGTACCGCTGGCCGCCTCCATGGGCGATCAGCACGCCGCGCTCGTCGCGCTCGGCGGACTCGCCGCCGGGCAGGGCATGTGCGTCTACGGGACCGGTGCCTTCGTCGACGCGGCGACCGGCACCGTCCCCGCCCTGCCCCGGCCGGACATCTCCGGGGTGCTCGCCCAGCCCGGCCGGCGGCAGGGCTCCACCAGCCACTACAGCCTGGAGGCGTACACCTCCACGGCGGGTTCGGCACTGCGCTGGCTCTGCGACGACCTGGGCCTGTTCGCGTCGCCGAAGGAGCTCGGTGAGGAGGCGGGCCGGGTCCCCACCCGGCCAGGCCGCACCCCGCGTTTCGTCCCGGCGCTCGCCGGGGTCCGTACGCCGGTCTGGCACCCGGAGGCCACCGCCGCCCTCACCGGGCTCACCCTCGCCACCACCCGCGCCGACCTGGCGCGCGCCGTGCTCGACGGGATCGCCCACTCGGTGTGCGACCTGATCGACGGGGTCGCCGCCACCATGGGCACCCCGTTCACCCGGCTCCGGGTGGGCGGCGGGGTCTCCGGCAGCGATCCGCTGATGCGCATCCAGGCCGACCTGACCGGGCTGCCGCTGGAGCGGGTCTCCGACTCCGCCACCGCCAGCCTGCGCGGCACCGCCTATCTCGCCGGGGTCGCCCAGGGCCTGTGGTCCTCGCTGGAGGAAGTCGTCGAGGCCCAGCCGGTCGGCCGGGTCTTCGAGCCCTCCGCCACCGCGGCCGAACGCGCCGAGCAGCGCTCCGCCTGGCGCGAGGTGCTGACCGCTCACCTCGGCGGGCCCGCCCCGCTCCCCCCGAAAGCCCCCGAACCTCACACCCCCCACTGACGTCGCGCCGACGGCACGCACGTCGCACCGGCGGCCCGCACGCGATGACACGGCCGCCGTACCGGAACACCAGGAGTTGATGTTGTGATCACCATGCCCGCCCGGAAGCCGGGGCGCAGCGCCTCGGCGACCCGCCGCACGCCCCTGCTGCTCGACCGGGCAGCCATCAAGCGGCGGCTGGCCGACGACACGTACGACGTGCTCGTCATCGGCGGCGGCGTCACCGGGGCGTACGCCGTGCTGGACGCGGTCTCCCGGGGGCTGCGCGCGGCGCTGGTCGAGAAGGACGACTTCGCCTCGGGCACCTCCTCCAAGTCCTCGAAGATGGTGCACGGCGGTCTGCGCTACATCGAGCAGGGCAACGTCAACCTGGTCCGCCACTCGCTGCTGGAGCGGCACCGCTTCCGCAAGAACGCCCCGCACCTGGTGCACCGGCTGCCGTTCCTCTTCCCGATCCTGGAGAAGGAGGGGATCTTCGACGCCCGCCTCGCCAAGGGCTTCGAGGGCCTGCTGTGGACGTACGACCTGGTCGGCGGCTGGCGGATCGGCAAGCTGCACCAGCGGCTGACCGTGCCCGAGGTGCTGGCGCAGGCGCCGACGCTGCGCGCGGAGAACCTGAAGGGCGGGCTGATGTACTTCGACGCCCGCACCGACGACGCCCGGCTGGTGCTGACCATCGTGCGGACCGCCGCCGCCCTCGGTGCGACGGTCCTCAACGGGGCGAAGGCCGAGGGTCTGCTGACCCAGGCGGGCCGGGTGTCCGGCGCACGGGTCTCGGCGGACGGCGACCGCTTCGACATCCGTGCCCGCGCCGTCGTCAACGCCACCGGGGTGTGGACCGACGAACTGGACGCGAAGGCGGACGACGGGCACACGCCGCAGGTCCGCCCCGCCAAGGGCGTGCACATCGTGGTGCCGTGGGACAAGGTGCGGATCAACTGCACGGTCACCGTGCCGATCCCCGGCCGGGCCCGCCGCGCGACCTGCACCCGCTGGGGCAACAGCGTGGTGCTCGGCACCACCGACGAGGACTACCAGGGCTCCCCCGACGACGTGCACTGCACCCGGGAGGAGATGGACTTCCTGCTGGAGGGCGCCAACACCGCCTTCGAGGGGAAGCTCACCCCGGACGACGTGGTCGGCTCCATCGGCGGTCTGCGCCCGCTGGTCGGCGGCAAGGAGGGCGCGACCCTCGACATGCGCCGCGACCACCACATCACCATCGGCCGCACCGGCATGGTGACGGTGACCGGCGGCAAGCTCACCACCAGCCGCCACATGGGCGAGCTCGTCATCGACAAGGTGATGACCGTGCTCGGCCGGAAGGCGAGGAGCCGCACCGCGAACCTCCCGCTGCTGGGCGGCGCCGGCTACGACTCCGAGGCGGTGGCCGCGTCCGGCGGCATCGCCGCGCACCTCGGCGAGCGCTTCGGCACCGAGGCCCGGTTCGTCGGCGACCTCATCCAGGAGGACCCGTCGCTGGCCGAGCCGATCGTCGCCGGGCTCGCGTACACCCGGGCGGAGGTCGTGTACGCGGCCCGCGCCGAACTGGCCCGCTCGGTCGACGACGTCCTCTCCCGCCGGACCCGCTCCCGGTTGTTCGCCCGGGACGCGTCCGTGGACGCCGCCGAGGCCGTCGGCGCGATCCTCGGGCAGGAACTGAACCTCACGGAGGCGCAGGTCGAGCGCTCGGTCGCCGAGTACCTCGCAGCCGTCCGTCACGAAAAGTCCGTACTCCTCGAAGGGGCAGCAGCATGATCAGCCGTCAGACCATCACCCATCCGTTCAACCGGGGCGACTACACCGTCGGTGCGCCCAGCTTCGCCAAGTGGGCGCGGAACACGCCGATCGGCGACGGACAGGCCGCCCTCCAGGTGGACCCGGTCGAGGTCCCCGAGTCCGTGGTGGAGGCGCTGCGCGGGGCCGCGCACGCCGTGCACACCGCCCGCGAGGAGGTCGTCACCCGCACCCGCGACTGGTGGGCCGGTTCGATGATCGGCGAGACCGAGGGCCGCCCGGCGACCCCGGACGCGGTGGTCGTCGAGGCCGCCGACGCCGACCAGGTCGCCGCGGTGCTGCGGATCTGCCACGAGGCGGGCATCCCGGTCACCCCGTCCGCGGGCCGCTCCAACGTCACCGGCGCGGCGCTGCCCGTCTTCGGCGGTGTGGTGCTGGACGTGTGCGGACTGAACCGGATCACCGGCTTCGACGCGGAGTCGAACATCGTGGACGTCCAGGCCGGCATGTTCGGCGACCTCTTCGAGAAGCAGCTCCAGGAGGAGTACGGCGTCACCACCGGCCACTGGCCGTCCGCCTTCGCCGTCTCCACGGTCGGCGGCTGGATCGCCTGCCGGGGCGCCGGTCAGCTCTCCACCCGGTACGGCAAGATCGAGGACATGGTCGTCGGTGTGGACGTCGTGCACGCCGACGGCACCCGTGCCACGTACGGCGACTACGCGCGGGCCGCGGTCGGCCCGGACCTGCGCCAGCTGTTCGTCGGTTCCGAGGGCACCCTCGGCGTCATCGTCTCGGCCCGGCTGCGGGTGCACCCGCTGCCGGAGTACGCCTCCGCCGCCGCGTACGGCTTCACGAGCTTCGCCCAGGGGCTGGAGGCCTGCCGCCGGATCATGCAGCGCGGCGCCACACCGGCCGTTCTGCGGCTGTACGACGCCCTGGAGTCGGGCACCCACTTCGGTCACCCGGAGACCAATCTGCTGCTGATCGCCGACGAGGGCGACCCGGCCCTCGTGGACGCCTCGCTCCGGGTCGCCCGGGAGGTCTGCGAGGAGTACGGCCCCGAGCTGGACAGCCAGGCCGTCTTCGAGCGCTGGCTGGACGAGCGGATGCTGGTCGGCAAGTCCGCCGACGGCTTCAAGCCCGGCCCCGGCTTCGTCGCCGACACCCTGGAGATGGCCGCGTCCTGGACCGACCTGCCGGTGATCTACGACGAGGTGGTCGCCGCGATCCAGGCGGTGGACGGCACCCTCGCCGCCTCGGCCCACCAGTCCCACGCGTACACCGACGGCGCCTGCGTGTACTTCTCGCTGCGCGGCGACGTGGCTCCCGCCGCACGCCGCGACTGGTACCGCTCGGTGTGGGACGCCGCCAACGCCGTACTGATCAGGCACGCGGCGGCGCTCAGCCACCACCACGGCTGCGGGCTGCTGCGCGGCCCCTACCTGGAAGAAGCCCTCGGGGCGGGCTTCGCGACCTTCGTCGCGGTGAAGAAGGCCCTGGACCCGGCCGGCATCCTCAACCCTGGCAAACTGGGCCTTCCCAGCCGATTCGGTACGCCTCCGCTGAACTGACGCAGGGAGTCTGGCCGTCACGGCCCCCGCAGTCACGTTCCCGGCAGTCACGCACCCTTCCCTCCCAGGCAGGTCTTGCCATGACCCCTTCCTCCTCCCGGTCCGGCGCTCCGCTCGATCCCCGGCTCACCGCGGCGTTCGCCGTGGTGCCGGTCGTCGCGTCGGTCGTCGGCACCCAGCCGCTGCGGCAGTTCCTGACCGCCCCGGCCAAGGTGGGCATCCTCGCGTCGTTCGCGGTGGGGCAGCTGCCCCAGGTCGTACCGGCGCTGGGCCGGGCGGGGAAGACCGTGTTCGTGAACGTGGACAGCAGCCCCGGTCTGGCGCAGGACCGGGGCGCGCTGGAGTTCCTCAAGAACATGGGCGCGCACGGTGTGGTCAGCACCCGGCTCTCGCTCATAGAGAAGGGCCGACCGCTGGGCCTGCTGACCATGATGAAGGTGTTCGTCACCGACCGGTCCAATCTGCGCCGCTCCACGGACGCGATCTCGCGCGGGGCGCCGGACCTGGTCGAGATCATGCCCGCCCCGATCATCGCCCGGATGAGCGCGCAGGCACAGCGCGCGATGTCCCCGTCGGTGGCCGCGGGCTTCGTGGAAACCCCCGCGGACGTCGCGCTGGCGCTGGCCCTCGGCTCGGCCGCCGCCGCGACGTCCGACCCGCGCCTCTGGAGTCTGCGCCGGGACCAGCTGCCGCCGGTCCCGCCCGCCGCCCTGAAGAGGCCCGCCGCACCTCAGGAGTAACCCATGACGTATGTGGTCATAGCCCGCTACCGCACCAAGGAGGGCGCGGAGGACACCGTCCTCCCGCTGCTCGACACCATGGCCGCCGCCTCCCGCCGCGAGCCCGGCAACCTGGCCTACCGGGTCCATCAGGGCACCGAGGACCCCCGGGCGGTGGTGCTGTACGAGGAGTACGCCTCCGAGGCCGACTTCACCGCCCACTGCGCCACCGAGCACTTCCGCCAGATCGTGCTCGGCAAGGTCGTCCCGCTGCTGGAGAGCCGGGACGTGCTGCGCTGCGCGCCGCGTGCGGAGGTGGGCGCGTGAGGACCCGGGCGGTGGTGCTGCGCGGTACGTCGACGGCCCGGCCCTACTCCGAGACCCGCCCGGTCGAGGTGGAGGAGCTGGAGCTGGGCGCTCCGCGCGAGGGCGAGGTGCTGGTCCGGATCGCGGCCGCCTCGCTCTGCCACTCGGACCTCTCGGTGGTCAACGGCGACCGGGTCCGACCGCTGCCGATGGCCCTGGGCCACGAGGCGGTGGGGATCGTCGAGGAGACCGGTCCGGGCGTCGGCCGGGTCTCTCCCGGTGACCACGTGGCCCTGGTCTTCGTACCGAGCTGCGGGTTCTGCGGCGACTGCGCGGCGGGCCGCCCGGCGCTGTGCGCGCAGGCCGCGGCGGCGAACGGCGCGGGGGCGCTGCTGCACGGCCCGTCGCTGCTGACCGACGCCTCCGGCGCCCCGGTCCACCACCAGCTGGGCGTCTCCGCGTTCTCCGAACACGCGGTGCTGGCCCAGGAGTCGGTGGTCCCGATCCCGAAGGACATCCCGTTCGCCGTGGCGTCGATGTTCGGCTGCGCGGTGCTCACCGGGGCGGGCGCGGTGATCAACACGGCGGCGCTGCGTCCGGGACAGTCGGCGGTGGTCTACGGGCTGGGCGGCGTGGGGCTCTCCGCGGTGCTGGGCGCGCGGGCGGCGGGGGCGTACCCGATCGTCGCCGTCGACCCGGTCGCCGAGAAGCGCGAGCTGGCCCTGCGGCTGGGCGCGACACATGCCTGCGCGCCCGATGACGCGGTCCGGGAGATCCGTGAACTCACCTCGGGCGGCGCCGAGCTGGCGGTGGAGGCGGTGGGCAGCCCGAAGGTGATGGCCGCGTGCCTGTCGGCGGTGGCACGGGGCGGCCGGGTCGTCTCGGTGGGCCTGCCCGCGCCGGACCGGATGCTGGAGGTCCCGGCCCTGGCCTTCGCGGGCGAGGGCAAGTCCCTGCTCGGTTCGTACATGGGCGACGCGGTGCCGCGCCGGGACATCCCGAGGTTCCTGGACCTGTGGCGGGCCGGGGTGATGCCGGTGGAGCGGATGCACACGGGCACGCTGCCGCTGGCCGACATCAACACGGCGATGGAGGAACTGGCCTCGGGGCGGGCGATCCGTCAGGTCCTGGACACCTCGGGGCTGCTGGGGATGTGAGACCGGTCCGCGCGGTGGGTTCCGGGCGGACAGGTGTCCTGCCCGGCGGCGTGCGGGGTCTCTCCGCCCGGCACACCGTGCGGGACGATCCTGCGGCCGCTGATCCGCCAGCCCCGCTCGCCGCGCACGATCTCGTCCTCGAAGGTCACGGTGCCGCACCCGCCGTCCGCGGCGACGCCGATTCCCTTGGAGCGGGCATGCACCCGGCCGTCCCCGGTCTCGGTGAGGACGATGTTGGTGACGTGGTGGCCGACCGGTCCGTTCTTCGCCCCGGCCCGTGCGCGGACCATGTCCCGGAAGGCGGCCAGCCCGCGCAGCTCCCCGTGCCCGAGTGCCGACGCGTCGTAGACGACGTCCTCGGTGACCAGCTCGTCCAGCCGGTCCAGTTCGCCGTTGTCGACCATGTGCCCGTGCAGAGCGAGCAATTCGGAGATGTCCAGGCGTTCCTCGGCTCCGAGCGTCATCGCCGGTCCTTTCATGAGATCTCGCGACGGTACGACCGTCCTCCGGTTCGTGACGGGTAGCTACGGGTATACGGGGCGGGCTCGCCGCACGGTGCGGTTCGGCACCGGTCGCGGCCTCCCGGCCGTGCGAGTTCATTCCGGTGGAGCAACCGCGCGGCACGCGTGGCGCGCCGCTCGCCGCCCTTCCGCCGCCCTTCCGCCGCCCACGGCGGGCCTGCCTCGGCAGCGCCCGGCCCGCGGGCCCGGAAGGCGGATCCGTGCGGGTCTTCGCGGCGCGGGCGGACACGGTCCGGGTGGGTGACCGGGCGGGCCCGGCCCGTTCCCGGCTGCCGCGGCTCCTGCTTCAGCGGCCCACGGCGGACCTGCCGGAAGCCTCGGAACAGTCTCCGATCCCGGGCGTGGGCATGGGCATGGGCATGGGCATGGGCATGGTGACGACCGTCGAGGGGCCGGAGCCAGGGCCAGGGGCCAGGGCCCGGCCTCTGACCGAGCGGGGTGCCCCTCGCACGGCGGTGTTCCCGATCATCGCGACGTTCGCGCGATGTCACACCGCGGCGATGGCGGACGCATCGTGTCAGCCCGCCCCGGGAGCCCGGACCGGTCCTGACCCCCGGGTCAGTAGTGGCCGGTCCTGCCGTCCAGGATCTCCCTGATGGCGTCCAGGTGGCCCGCGTGCCGTGCGGTCTCCTCGATCATGTGGAACATGATCCAGCGCAGACTGGCGCCCGACGCCTCGAAGTCCGGGTGCTGTCCCACGGCGTCGAGCGAGCCCGCGGCAATGATCCCGTTCGACACCTCGATCTGCCGGTCGTAGTCGCCGAGCAGCTTCGCGAGCGGCACTCCCTCGACCCTCATGTCGGCGTCCTCGGGACCGTCGGACACCGGCCCCACCGCCGGGCGGCCCAGCAGGACGACCTCGAACCAGAGGTGCTCGGCCCAGCGAAGGTGTGACATCACACCCGCCATCGTCATGAGGGGCGAGGACGGCAGGACGGCACGGTGCGCGTCCGCCTCCGACAGGTCTTCGCACTTCCAACGGGCCACCGCCCGCTGGGAGTCGAGCCAGCCGACGAGCTGAGTCCGCTCGTCGGCGTCGAAGGCCGGGCGGGTGCGGGCGGGATAGGACGACATGGCCGCCAAGGCTACCCGGACCATGTCACACGCCACACCGCTCCTCCTCTCCGCTCTCCCTTCTCCTCTTCTCCCGTCGCCCCCTGCCCCGCCCCCTCGGGCGCGGGGGCTGCCGCTCCCCTCCCCGGGAACGGACCCGCCTGCTACCTTGACCGGCATGTTCCTCCTTTGTGCGTAGGACCCCGCCCTGCTCGCACCCCGTCCTTTCCGGGTGCGGCACTTCGGTGTCCCCGCACGCCCGCGGCGCCGTTCGTCGCGCCGCCCTCACGAGGAACGTCCTCATGTCTCCGTCTTCACCCATGTCCTCACCCACGCCCGCGTCCGCACCCTCGTACGCGGCCGTCCTGCGCACTCCGTACGCCTCGCGCACCTTCGGTGCCGCCCTGCTGGGGCGGCTCTCGTACGGGACGGTCTCCCTCTCCCTGATGCTGGCGGTGAACGCGGCCACCGGCTCGTACGCGGTCGCCGGTGCCGTCATGGCCCTGTTCGGCGCGACCAGTGTCTTCCTCTCGCCCGCCCGGGCGGGGCTGATCGACCGGTACGGGCCGCGCCGGGCCCTGCCGTTGATGGCCGGCCTCTACGCGGCCCTGCTCGCCGCCCTGTCCTGCGCCACCTGGCGGGTGGGCGGCTCCCCGTTCTGGCTCGGGGCACTGGCCGCCGCGGCGGGGGCCTGTACCCCGCCGCTGGGGCCGGTGATGCGCACGCTCTGGAGTGACCTGGTCGCCGACCGGGAGCTGCTGCAGCGCGCCTACAGCCTGGACGGGGTCGCCGAGGAACTCCTCTTCGTCAGCGGGCCGTTGCTGGTGGGCGTGGTGGTCGCGGCGGCCTCGCCCGCGGCCGGTGTCGCGATCAGCGCCGCGCTGGTGCTCACCGGCACACTGGCGCTGGTGGCCTCACCGGCGGTGCGCGGCGCACGGACGGCGCGGCAGGACGGTGCGGCGCGGGAGCTGGGCGGACCGGCTGACGGGGCGGCCGGGCGGCGGCTGCTCGGGGTCGTCCCGCTCAGGCACGCGGTGGTGGTGACGGCCGCGGTGGGGCTGTGCCTGGGAGCGCTGGACCTGCTGGTGGTGGCGTTCACCGAGCAGCGCCACCAGGGTGCGGCGGTGTCCTGGGTGCTGGCCGCCCTGTCGGCGGGCAGCGCGGTCGGGGGACTGGCCTACGGGGCGGTGTCGTGGCGGACGCCGAACCGGGTGCGGCTGCCGCTGCTGGCCGCCGGGCTGGGGGCCGCGGTGGCTGTGGCGGGGCTGTCGCCCCAGGTGTACGTGCTGGTGGCGGCAGCCGCGGTGGCCGGTGTGTTCGTCGCCCCCGCCCTGACCACCGCGTACCTGATCGCGGACGAGTCCGTGGACGCGGGCGCCCGCACCCGGGCGGGGGCCTGGGTGAACACCGCGGTGAACGCGGGGTCGTCGATCGGCACCGCGGCGGTGGGCCTGCTGGTGGACCGGCTGTCGCCGGCGCTGTGTTTCGCGCTCGCGGGGGCGCCCGCGCTGCTGTGCGCGGCGGTGGTGGCGCGCGGCGCCCTGGCGCGTACGCCCGTGAAACCGGGCGGCGCGGTCAGCCGGCCGTGACCTGACGCCACTGCTCCCAGACGGCGGCCAGATCCGCCTCGACGGCCGGTGCCACCGTGTCCAGCAGCCGGATCTGCGCCCCCGGCCCCGCCAGTGCCGTCCGGTACGGGTGGGGCCCTCCCCCGGGGTCGGCGCCGAGCGCGGTGACCGAGCCGATCACCCGGTGCGGGCCGAGGACGCCAGGCAGTTCACGCAGGTCCGCGTCGCGCAGGTCCAGGTCCTCGACGAGCAGTTCGCGGCCGTCGTACGTGGCGTGCGTGGTGGCCCTGACGGCGCCGCCGCGCTCACCGGACCGGCCCAGGACCAGAGTGTCGCGCCACAGCATGCGGGCACCGGCGGCCAGCATCACCGTCATCGAGCGCTCGACGCGGGCACCCTGGGAGATCACGAACGGCCGTGCGTCCCAGTGGAGTTCGCCGCCTTCCTCGATCTCGACGCGGGCCTGCCAGCGCGACGTGCCGCCGCGGTGGTCGTAGGCGACCAGTCCGGAGGGTTCGGTCAGCTCCAGCCGGGCGCCGGGGCCGACCCTGATGTCCAGCCGCAGATCGTCACCCGCGAGCAGGCCCGCCCGGATCCCGACCAGCGCGAGGCGCAGCTGGCCGGGGGCGGGGCGCAGGGGCCGGGGTGCGAGGAAGGCGCCTGGCCGCAGTTCGCGGGCGAGGTGGCGGCCCGCGTCGTCGCGTTCCACGGCGACGACGGTGGGCTCGGCGGCCTGTTCGGTCATGAGTGGCCGTGCGTGTGGCCGTGCGTGTGGCCGTGGCCGTCGGCGTCGCCGTGGCTGTGGGGGGCCATCGGGCCCGGGTCGGCGGGGACCAGGGTTCCGTCGCGGTGGCGGGCGAGCACCGACCGTACCCAGTCGGCGAGTTCGGCGACCGAGGCGGCGTCGTGCTTGGAGAGCGCGAGGACGGGCAGTCCGTCGCGTACCGCCGAGGCGTCGGCGACCATCGCGGCCACGTCGACCTCCACATGGGGCGCGAGGTCGGTCTTGTTGATGACCAGGAGGTCGGCTCCGGTGATGCCGGGGCCGCCCTTGCGCGCCACGTCACCGCCGCCCGCGACGTCGATGCAGAACAGCTGGGCGTCGGCGAGGGCCGGGCTGAAGGTGGCGGTGAGGTTGTCGCCACCGCTCTCCACGAGCACCAGGTCGAGCGGCCCGAACTCCTCCTCCAGGTCCTCGACGGCGTCGAGGTTGGCGCTGATGTCGTCCCGGATCGCGGTGTGCGGGCAGGCACCGGTCTCGACGGCCCGGATGCGCTCGGTGGGCAGTACGCCCGCGGATCGCAGGAAGCGGGCGTCCTCGTCGGTGTAGATGTCGTTGGTGACGACGCCCATGGCCAGTTCGCCGGCCAGTTGGCGGCAGAGGGTCGCGAGGATGGAGCTCTTCCCGGTGCCGACCGGGCCCGCGACGCCGAGGCGCAGGGCGCGCGGCCGGTCCTGCGGCCGGTGCGGGTGGGCCGGTTCACCGGTGTGCTGGTCGGTGTGCTGGTCAGGCAAGGAAGAGTCTCCGTTCTCGTCGTGCGTGTTCCAGTGCCCACTGTTCGGTGAGCGGGGGTGTACGGGCGGGCAGTGCGGACGGGGTCCGTACCGCCAGGGACTCAGCCACCGCGGCCGCGGCGTGCGGCTCGGCGTCGAGGATCCAGGCGACGGTGTCCAGCGGGTCGCCGGGCAGCAGTTTGAGCGCCGCGGAGGTGATGGTCTGCAGTTCGTCGTAGACGACGCCGCGGGCCAGTTCCTCCTCGGTGACGCCGAGGACGGCTCCGAGCGCGCCGAGCGCGACTGGCCGCAGCGGACGGGGGTCGAGCGCGGTCAGCGCGGTGACCGCCGGATGGTCCGGGGCGAGCCGTCGCGCGAGGCGGTGCACTCCGCGGCCGAGCGTCGCCGACGCCTCGCGCAGCGGGGCGGCCGGGGTGCGGGCGGCGAGCGCCCGCTGTACGGGTCCGTAGTCGACCGGGTCCTGTCCGGCGGCCCGCAGGGCGAGGACCGCGGCGGCCGCTTCGGTGACGGCGGCGGTGTGCAGCCGGGCCCGCAGCAGGGCCGGGATGCGGTCACGGGTGAGTCCCGCGGCCACGGCCGGTTCGAGTCCCGCGCTGTAGGTGTACGCGCCGACCGGGAGCCGTCCGTCGCCGAGCAGGAGAGGTGCCAGGCCCGCCATCAGAACATGGCGTACCGCTGGGCCAGCGGCAGTTCGGCGGCGGGGGCGGGTTCCACGAGTTCCCCGTCGATCCGGATGGCGAAGGTCTCCGGGTCGACGTCGATGTCCGGGAGCGCGGTGTTGTTCGGCAGGTCCGCCTTGGTGAGGTGGCGGGTGGGGCGTACCGCCACCAGCTCCCGCCGCAGGCCGAGGCGTTCGGCGAGGCCGTCGGCGAGGGCCGCGGGGGCGACGAAGCTGACCGAGAGGTGCGGGGCGGCGTCGGCGGCGGCGGTGGCGCGCAGCAGGACGGGCTGGGTGGTGGGGATCGCGGCGTTGGCGTCGCCGAGCGGGGCGTACACCACCATGCCGCCCTTGAGGACGGCGGCGGGCCGGATGCCGAAGAACGCGGGATCCCACAGCACCAGGTCGGCGAGCTTGCCCGGCTCGACGGAGCCGACGACGTGGTCGATGCCGTGCGCGACGGCCGGGCAGATCGTGTATTTGGCGACGTAGCGGCGGGCGCGTTCGTTGTCGGCGGGCAGTTCGCTGCCGCGGTCCCCGAAGCGCTGCTTCATGCAGTGGGCGACCTGCCAGGTGCGGCAGATCACCTCGCCGATGCGGCCCATGGCCTGGGCGTCGGAGGAGGTGATGGAGAGGGCGCCGATGTCGTGCAGGACGTCCTCGGCGGCGATGGTGGTGGCGCGGATGCGGGACTCGGCGAAGGCGAGGTCCTCGGGGACACGCGGGTTGAGGTGGTGGCAGACCATCAGCATGTCGAGGTGTTCGGCGACGGTGTTGACGGTGTGCGGCAGCGTCGGGTTGGTGGACGCCGGGAGGACATGGGGGTGGGAGGCGACGGTGATGATGTCGGGGGCGTGCCCGCCGCCCGCGCCTTCGGCGTGGAAGACGTGGATGCCGCGTCCGGCGATGGCGTCGAGGGTGCCCTCGACGTAGCCGGCCTCGTTGAGGCTGTCGGCGTGCAGGGCGACCTGGAGGCCGTGTTCCTCGGCCGCCTTGAGTGCGGCGTCGATGGCGGCGGGGGTGGCACCCCAGTCCTCGTGGACCTTGTAACCGCCCGCTCCGGCGAGGGCTGCCTCGCGGAGGGCCTCGGCGCCGACGGTGGAGCCCTTGGCGAAGAGCATGACGTTCAGCGGGACGCGGTCCAGTGAGCGGTGCATCATCGCCAGGTTCCAGGCGCCGGGGGTGACGGTGGTGGCCTTGGAGCCCTCGGTGGCACCGGTGCCGCCTCCGATGACGGTGGTGGTGCCGGTGGCGAGGGCTTCGTGCAGGGCTTCCGGCATGAGGAAGTGGACATGCGTGTCGACGGCTCCGGCGGTGAGGATGCGGCCCTCGCCGGAGACGACGTCGGTGCCGGGGCCGATCACCAGACCGGGGTGGACGCCGTCGCTGATGTCGGGGTTGCCGGAGCGGCCGAGGGCGACGATCCGGCCGTCCCGTACGCCGACGTCGGTCTTGACGATGCCCCAGTGGTCGAGGACGACGACGTTGGTGATGACGAGGTCGAGGGCACCGTCGGCGCGCGAGGCGGTGGACTGGGCCATGGACTCGCGGATGGACTTGCCGCCGCCGAACACCGCTTCGTCGCCGCCGAAGCAGCGGTCCTCCTCGACCTCGATCCAGAGGTCGGTGTCGGCGAGGCGGATCCGGTCGCCGGAGGTGGGTCCGTAGAGCGACGCGTAGGCGTCACGGGTCATTCGTGCCATGTCACATGTCGTCCGTTCGTGCGGGCCGGGTGCCGGGCACGACGATGCCGGGCACCTTCCGGTGGCCTCCGAGTTCGACGAGTGCGACCTCGGCGCCGACTCCGGGCTCGAAGCGGAGTGACGTACCGGAAGGGATATCGAGCCGGAATCCCTCGGTAATGGTCCGGTCGAAGGAAAGCGCGGGGTTCGCGTCGGGAAAATGCAGATGCGAACCTATTTGAATGGGCCGGTCGCCGTCGTTCACCACGGTCACAAGAATCTGCGCGCGGGTGTCATTGATTTTCAGTTCACCGGCGCCGGTCCGGATCTCGCCGGGGATCACGGGATCGGCGAGGTGATCGTGACGAGCTTGCGCCCGTCCGGGAAAGTCGCCTCGACCTGAACATCGTGCAGCATCTCGGGGACACCTTCCAGCACGTCAGCACGGGTGAGGACATTCCGTCCCGCGGCCATCAGATCGCTGACGCGGGCACCCTCACGGGCGCGTTCCATCGCCCAGCAGGAAAGCAGCGCGACTGCTTCGGGGTAATTGAGCAGCACTCCCCGGTCCCGTCGGTCTCGAGCGACCATTCCGGCGACGCTCAACAGCAATTTCTCCGTGTCGGACGGAGTGAGAAACATTGGGAAACCTCCATGCCAGCATTCCCCGGGATTCCCGGAATCGCCTCGGTCACGCTCCTCTTATAAGCCTCCCGGACGCGCCCTGGCAACTCACTCCGTGCCGCGATAAGTCTGTTTCTAGCCTTATCGCCCGCCATATACGGGCAAAGTAGACAAATTTTGTTCATCAAGAAACAGTAAAGAGAGGCGGCCGCGCACCCGGTCAGGGGGGTGCACGGCCGCCTCAAGAGCGCGCCCGGTCAGGTCACTTCGGTCCGGCCCGGCGGGCCCAGCCGGGTCACTTCAGGCCGAAGGCTCGGATGATCTCCTGGTCGACGCCGAGCCCGTCGGCCGCCTCGGCGTGCGCCTTCAGCGAGACGAACGAGCCGGCCTTCGCCGCGGCCTTGAACCGGGCGGTCCAGGAACCGGCCGCGTCCTTGCGCAGCTGCACCGGCTCCCAGTGCTTCCCGTCGTCGTAGCTGACCGACAGCGAGGCCCCGGTGGCCTTCACCGCGCCGTCCAGCCACTCCTGCGTACCGGCGCTCAGGCCCACCTCGGTCCAGCCCCCCGCCTTCACGTCACCGGCCAGGTCGGTGGCGACGCGGTAGTCCAGCTGGAGCATCGGGATGTCGGCCTGGGAGGGGCCGTTCTCGTCCATGGCTCCGGAGACGAAGTTCCACTCGGTGCGGGTACGCGTGGACGTCCTCCACTCGCCCGCGTCCCGGGCGGAGTCGAGCACGAGCCGGTAGGGCAGCTTCTCGGGCGAGAGGTCCCAGGCGAATCCGGCCCGGCCCGCGACCTTCTTGATCAGGGTGTCGCCCTGGTAGAAGGCCGTGCTGGTGGTGTCGTACTCGTCGGTCGGCATGGCGCCCGCGTGACCGGCCCCGGAGTCCGTCCACGGGGTGATGTTGAACTGGATGTCGTTGTAGACGGTCCGGAACGGGCCCCAGTAGCCGGTGCCCAGACGCGGCCGGGCGATCGGGGCGAACCAGTCGGCGGAGTAGGTGCGGCCCGCCGTGTAGTCCAGTCCGGCGCTGCGCATCTCCAGGGCGCCCGCCTCGGTGTCGTCGAAGACCGAGTGGTTCTCGTACCAGAAGGAGGCTCCGGGCAGCGGGGTGACCCACTCCTCGCGGGTGCCGGGGAACTTCTCGTACTCCTCGAAGCCGACGCCGGGGCCGTAGTCGGGGATGTCGTAGCGGTAGCCGCCGCCGAGCCGGTCCTCGCTGCCGTAGAAGGTGTTCTCCACCTTCGCCAGCTCACGGGCGGACGGAGCGTACGCCATCGGGCGGTCCGGGACGGTGCCGTCGTGGCGGTCGACCAGGTCGTACACGTAGCGGGCGAACTTGCGCTGGGTGACCGTCGCCTTCGCGCCGTGGCGGACCGAGCCGATCAGCCGTTCACCGGCCAGCCGCTGGACGGCGGCGACCGGGATCGCGGTCTTGGTGCCGTACGGGGCGTAGGACTCCATCAGGACGCCGTCGCCGTCGTTGACCACGAACAGCGCCCTGGCCCCGGCGGCCACCGCGGCGGCGACCCGGTCGGCGGGGGCGACCGCGTCGCTGCGGCGGACGACGACCGCCTTGCCCCGGGCGTCCAGGCCCCGGTAGTCGGCCGCGGCGCCCCGGCCCGCGAAGACCGTGGCGAGCTTCTGCGTACCGCTCTCCGCTACCGGGGAGCCGCCCTGCACCGCCACCGGGATGTCACGGCCGTCGGCCGACAGGCCGATCAGCTTCTCGCCCTGCCGCCAGCGGGTCAGGAAGGAGAAGCTGCCCTGGGTGACCTTCTCGGTGGGGCTCGCCCACAGCTGGTCGTAGATCATCGGGATCTGGTAGGCGTCACGCTGGACCACACCGTTCGGTGCGGTACGTGCCATGTCATAGCGCAGCTGCCGGGTCTCGGTCTCCTTCGGGGTGCGGACCGAGACCTTGTGGGCCCGGGACGCGTCGAGGGTGACCGTGGTCGGCTTGCCGAGGATGATCTCGGGAGCCGCGAGGAAGGCCAGCGCCTTCGAGTCGGCACGGTCACCGGCGATCTCCGCGGCCGTCCAGGCGGTGTAGTTGCCCGGCGGCAGCCGCAGCGTGGTCTCGCCCGGGACCGCGACGGGCTGGAGCTGATCGTCGCCCAGCGCGCCCAGGACGACGGTGCCGTCCATCGGCTCACCGTCACGGTCGCGGAGCTTCAGCGTGAGGTCGTACAGCTCCTGCTCCTTGTTCAGGGCGAAGCCGGTGTGGGCGACGACGGTGCCCGCCCCGTCCCTGGCGAGGACCTGGCCGGAGAACTGGGTGTCGCTCGCGACCTTCGACGGGTCCAGCGAGAGCACGGCCCCGGCGGTGCCGCCGGCCGGGACGGTGAGCCGCTTGGCCGAGAGGGTGTACGCGTCGGAGCCGGTGTCCGTGGCCAGGTCGAGCGTGACGTCCCGTGCCCCCGTGTTGCGGTAGGTGAGGGTCCGCTCGGCGACCGGGTCGGACGGCGAGTGCGGCCAGCCGTACGAGGCGACCGCGACGGAGCCGGTGGCCTCGATCGTGGTGTCGACCGCCGCCTTCACGTCGAGCCGTCCGGTGCCCTGCTCGTACGGGGTGTAGGCGGGCAGCGGCTTGGACGAGCTCATCAGCGCGTCCTTGATCCGCTGGCCGGACCAGTCGGGGTGACGCTGCTTCAGGATGGCGGCGGCGCCCGCGACGTGCGGGGTCGCCATCGACGTACCGGACATCGACCGGTACATGCCCTCGGTGCCGGGGACCGACTGCGAGGCGGCGGCGCTGATGTCCACGCCGGGTGCCGAGAGGTCCGGCTTCAGGCCGTAGGACCTGACCAGCGGGCCCATGGACGAGAAGTCCGCGCGGTTGTCCCGCTTGTCGACGGCGGCGATGGTGAGCGCCTTCTCCGCCGAGCCGGGCGAGCCGATGGTGCCCGCTCCGTACGCGTTGCCCGCGGCGATCACGAACAGCGGGCCGCCGTCGGCGGACAGCGCGTTCACGGCCAGCGACATGGGGTCGGATCCGTCGTCGGGGACGCTGGAGCCCAGGCTCATGGAGACGACGTCGGCGCCCTCGGCCTTCGCCCACTCCATCGCCTCGATGATGCCGGAGTCGGCGCCGCTGCCCTCGTCGCTGAGCACCTTGCCGACGATCAGGTCCGTGCCGGGGGCGACCCCCTTGCTGGCGCCGCCGGAGGCCGCGCCCGATCCCGCGATCGTGGAGGCGACGTGGGTACCGTGGCCGTTCTTGTCGTCCACCTCCTCGCCCGGGACGAAGCTCCGGGACTCCAGGAGGCGGTCCTTGACGTCCGGGTGTGTGGCGTCGATGCCGGTGTCCAGGACAGCGACCTTGGTGCCCTTGCCGTCGTAGCCCTCGGCCCAGGCCTGCGGGGCGTTGACCTGCGGCACGGAGTCCTTCAGTGCCGCCTCCACCCGGCCGTCGAGCCAGAGCTTGGCGATGCCGGCGTCCAGCGAACGGGCCGAGGGCGCGCCGGTGACGCCGTTCCAGAAGGTGCGGGCGGTGTTCTTGCCCGCTTTCAGCGCGGTGCCGTTGATGCTGGGGAGGCTGCGGACCTTCTTCGCGCCGCGCGGGGCGGCGGGCAGGGCGCGGCCCTTGGCCCCCGGATAGGTGGCGATGAGCGGGATGCCGCCGGACCGCTTGTCGTCGTAGCCCATCTTCACCAGCGCGGTGACGTTGAACAGCCTGCGGTCCAGCTTCCCGGCGGCGAGCAGCGCGGTGGCCTCGTCGGGCAGTACGTAGAGGTCGTCACCGGCCTGCTGGACGTGCACCCCGCCGCTCGCGCCGTCGGGGCGGTCCACGGTGACGGTGTCCTGCTTGCCGACGCCATCGGTGTAGTGCACGACATCGCCCGTCAGCAGGGTGATGTCGTAGTCCTTGACGGGGGCGGCGGCCTGGCGTCCGGAGGGGCCGGAGGTGCCCTGAGCGGCGGTGGCGGCGCCCGCCGCGGGGAACAGGGCGCCGCTCACGAGGGCGACCGAGGTCGCTATGAGCAGCGCTCTGCGACCCGCGGGCGCGGATCTCGCCCGGCCGGAGGCGGAGGAGGGAGTCGAAGTCATGGAGCAGATCTAAAGGCCAAAACCCTGGCTACGGTGGGGTAGGGCCCTGGCGTGAAGCCGCCGTGGCGGCAACCCGCCCACCGCGGACGGCTCAGGCCACCACGGACGGGAACCGCGAACGCCTCACGCCACCGCGGGAATCGCTCCGGCGGGCGGGGCTGCCTCGTGGTGGATCGGGGTGTGCGCGCCGGTGAGCGGTACGCCGCTGCCGCCGCGCCGCTCCGCGACGATCTCCGCGACGATCGACAGCGCGGTCTCCTCGGGGGTACGGGCTCCGAGGTCGAGGCCGATCGGCGAGTGCAGCCGGGCCAGTTCGGGCTCGCTGACACCGGCCCGGCGCAGCCGGTCGTTGCGTTCCAGGTGGGTGCGGCGCGAGCCCATGGCACCGACGTACCCGACCGGAAGTCTCAACGCCCTTTGCAGCAGCGGGACATCGAACTTGGCGTCGTGGGTGAGGACGCACAGCACGGTGCGCGCGTCGACCTCGGTCGTCGCGAGGTAGCGGTGCGGCCAGTCGACGACGAGTTCGTCGGCGTCGGGGAAGCGGGCCTTCGTGACAAAAACGGGGCGGGCATCACACAATGTCACGTGGTACCCGAGGAATTTACCTGCCCGGACCAGGGCCGAGGCGAAGTCGATGGCCCCGAAGACGATCATCCGGGGCGGGGGGACGGTCGATTCGACGAGCAGGGTGAGCGGGTGCCCGCAGCGTGAGCCGTCGGCGCCGATGGTGACGGTGCCGGTGCGGCCCGCGTCCAGCAGGGCGCGGGCGTCGGCGGCGGCGGTGCGGTCCAGCTCCGGAGGTCCGCCGAACCCGCCCTCGTACGTGCTGTCGGGGTGGACGAGCAGGGGGCGCCCGAGGAGTTCGGCCGGTCCGTCGGTGATCCTGGCGACCGCCGATGCCGTCCCTCGCGCGGCGGCGGCGAGCGCGGCGGCGAACACCGGCCGCGCGGGGTCGTCCGCGCGGACCGGTGTCACCAGGATGTCGATGACGCCACCGCAGGTCAGGCCCACGGCGAAGGCGTCGTCGTCGCTGTAGCCGAACCGTTCGAGCACGGTGGCGCCGTCCTCCAGCGCCTGCCCGCACAGTTCGTACACCGCGCCCTCCACGCACCCGCCGGAGACCGATCCGATCGCCGTGCCGTCACGGTCGACGGCGAGCGAGGCACCGGGCTGCCGGGGCGCGCTGCCGCCGACCGCCACCACGGTGGCCACGGCGAAGTCGCGTCCCTGCCCGATCCACCGGTCGAGCTCCTCGGCGATGTCCAGCATGGCGTTTCTCCTGACTACGAGTGTGCGGAGGAGCGGGAGGCAACCGCCGGTTCCTACGCGGCGCCGATCCAGCCCTCGATCGGGCTGAGCGCGAAGTACACGACGAACACGGCGGCCAGCACCCACATGAACGCGCCCACCTCGCGGAACCTGCCCTGCGCCGCCTTGATCGCGGCAAAGGCGATCACCCCGGCGCCGACACCGGCGGTGATGGAGTACGTGAACGGCATCAGGGCCACGGTCAGGAAGACCGGTACGGCGACGGAGCGGTCGCTCCAGTCCACGTGCCGGGCGTTCTGCATCATCATCGCGCCGATCACGACCAGCGCGGCGGCGGCGATCGGCCCCGGCACGATCTGGGCGAGCGGCGTGAAGAAGAGCCCGGCGGCGAAGAGCAGTCCGGTGACCACGGACGACAGGCCGGTACGGGCCCCCTCGCCGACTCCGGTCGCCGACTCGATGAACACGGTCTGCCCGGAGGCCCCGGAGACACCGCCGATCGCGCCGCCCGCGCCATCGATGAACAGGGCCTTGGAAAGGCCCGGCATCCGGCCCTTGTCGTCGGCGAGCCCGGCCTCGGTCCCGACGCCGATGATGGTCGCCATCGCGTCGAAGAATCCGGCCAGCACCAGGGTGAAGACGATCATGGCGCCGATCTCGCCCCAGCCGCCGAACTCGACCTGGCCGAAGAGTCCGAAGTCGGGCAGGGAGACCGCGCTGCCCTGGAGTTCGGGCGCGCTGCCGCCCCACGCCTTGGGGCTGATATCGGTGATCGCGTTGACGAGGACGGCGAGGACCGTGCCGACGACGATGCCGATCAGGATCGCGCCGGGCACGTTGCGGGCCTGGAGCATGAAGATGAGCAGCAGGGTGACGCAGAAGAGCAGCACGGGCCAGCCGGTCAGCTGTCCGCCCGTGCCGAGTGTGACGGGGGCGCCCTTGCCGACGAATCCGGCGTTGACCAGGCCGATCAGAGCGATGAACAGGCCGATGCCGATGGTGATGCCGTGCTTCAGGGCCAGCGGGATGGCGTTCATGATGACCTCGCGCAGTCCGGTGACGACCAGCAGCACGATCACCGCCCCGTACATCACGCACATGCCCATGGCCTGCGGCCAGGTCATATGGGGTGCCACCTGGGTGGCGAGCACACCGGAGACGGAGAGTCCGGCGGCCAGGGCGAGGGGCACCTTGCCGATGAAGCCCATCAGCAGGGTGGAGACGGCGGCGGCCAGGGCGGTCGCCGTGATCAGGGCCGCGTGGCTGAGCCGGTGGCCCGCCGCGTCCGGGCCGGACAGCAGAAGCGGGTTGAGCAGGAGGATGTAGCACATCGCCATGAACGTGGCGATGCCGCCGCGTACTTCGCGGGCGACGGTGGAGCCGCGTTCGGAGATGTGGAAGTACCGGTCGAGCCAGGATCTTCCGGCCGGGACGCGTGGGCCTGCGCCCGCGTCCGCGTCCGGTGCACTGGTCCGGGACTCCGCTGAATGCTGGGTCATGTTGCCTGACTCCCAAGGTTCACAGGGACACCCGCGACGCGATGGCGTGACGCGGGATTTGGGATGACTGCGGCGGCGGCACGACCCGGGGGACGGCCCGAGACGAACGATGCGTGCAGGGTGAAATGTGACGCTGTACGAAGCGGCGGGCACGCCGCGCCACTGAGGCGCGGCACGCCCTGCGCGTAACCGACGGGGACTGCGGTACTGCGAGTGCTGCGGATCACTGCGAGTGCTGCGGGGTACTGCGAGTGCTGCGGGGTACTGCGAGTGCTGCGGGTACTACGGAGTCCCCGGGCGGCGCGGGCACCGGACCTATGACGTTCCCGGTGGACGCGCACCGCCCGGAGCGTTCATGAGGAGCCACGGCCCCGGCCGGGTGCTGTCGGCCGGGCACCGCCGCCCAGGCGGTCCCGGGCGGTCCCGGGCGGGTGTTCCGCGCCGCTCGCTGCGCGCCGCGGGCTCCTGGCTCAGGCGCCGGTGAGGTGTTCGGGGCGGACCGGCGTCCGGTTGAGCTCCAGTCCCGTCGCGTCCCGGATCGCCGCGAGGACGGCCGGGGTGGACGACAGGGTGGGGGCCTCGCCGACACCGCGCAGCCCGTACGGGGCGTGGTCGTCGGCGAGTTCGAGCACGTCGACCGGGATGGTCGGGGTGTCGAGGATGGTGGGGATCAGATAGTCCGTGAAGGACGGGTTGCGCACCTTCGCGGTCCTCGGATCGACGATGATCTCCTCCATGACGGCGACGCCCAGCCCCTGGGTGGTGCCGCCCTGGATCTGCCCCTCGACGGAGAGCGGGTTGAGCGCCTTGCCGACGTCCTGCGCGCAGGCCAGTTCGACGACCTTGACCAGGCCGAGTTCGGTGTCGACCTCGACCACGGCGCGGTGGGCGGCGAAGGAGTACTGGACGTGGCCGTTGCCCTGTCCGGTGCGCAGGTCGAACGCCTCGGTGGGCCGGTGGCGCCACTCCCGCTCGATGTCGACCGCCTCGTCCTCCAGCACGTCGGCCAGGCCGGCCAGGACCTCGCCGCCGTCGGTGACGACCTTGCCGCCCTCCAGGAGGAGTTCGGCGGTGGCCCACGCGGGGTGGTACGAGCCGAACTTGCGGCGGCCGATCTCCAGGACCTGCTCGCGGACGGCCTCGCACGCGTTCTTCACGGCGCCGCCGGTGACGTACGTCTGCCGGGAGGCGGAGGTGGAACCGGCCGAGCCGACCCGGGTGTCCGCCGGGTGGATGGTGACCTGGGCGACCCCGAGTTCGGTGCGGGCGATCTGGGCGTGCACGGTGACACCGCCCTGCCCGACCTCCGCCATCGCCGTGTGCACGGTCGCCACCGGCTCACCGGCGATCACCTCCACGCGCACCCGGGCGGTGGAGTAGTCGTCGAAGCCCTCGGAGAAGCCGACGTTCTTCAGGCCGACCGCGTAGCCGACACCGCGTACGACGCCCTCGCCGTGGGTGGTGTTGGAGAGCCCGCCGGGCAGGGCCCGTACGTCGGGCTGTTCACCGGCCGCTTCCCACTGGCGCTCGGGCGGCATCGGACGGGCCTTGACCCGGCGCAGCAGCTCGGCCACCGGGGCAGGCGAGTCGACGACCTGTCCGGTCGGCAGCAGGGAGCCCTGTTCCATGGCGTTGAGCTGCCGGAACTCGACCGGGTCCATGCCGAGTCCGGCGGCGAGCCTGTCCATCTGGGCCTCGTAGGCGAAGCAGGCCTGCACCGCGCCGAATCCGCGCATGGCGCCGCACGGCGGGTTGTTGGTGTAGAGCGCGATCGCCTCGATGTCGACGTCGTCGACGACGTACGGGCCGACGGCGAGCGAGGAGGCGTTGCCGACCACGGCCGGGGAGGACGAGGCGTACGCGCCGCCGTCGAGCACGATGCGGCACTTCATGTGGGTGAGCTTGCCGTCCCGGGTGGCGCCGTGCTCGTACCAGAGCTTGGCCGGGTGGCGGTGGACGTGCCCGAAGAAGGACTCGAAGCGGTTGTAGACCATCTTCACCGGCCGGCCGGTGCGCAGGGCGAGCAGGCAGGCGTGGATCTGCATCGACAGGTCCTCGCGTCCGCCGAAGGCCCCGCCGACACCGGAGAGCGTCATGCGGACCTTGTCCTCGGGCAGGCCGAGGACCGGGGCGATCTGGCGCCGGTCGGCGTGCAGCCACTGGGTGGCGATGTACAGGTCGACGCCGCCGTCCTCGGCGGGCACCGCGAGTCCGGACTCCGGGCCGAGGAACGCCTGGTCCTGCATGCCGAAGACGTACTCACCGCTCACCACGACATCGGCGCGGGCCGCCGCCGCGTTCGCGTCGCCGCGGACGATGGGCTGGCGGTGGACGATGTTGGGGTGCGGTACGTGCGCGGCGTGGTGGTCGTCGCGGTTCTCGTGGACGAGGACCGCGCCGGGCCCGGTGGCGGAGGCCTCGTCCACGACGACGGGCAGTTCGCGGTAGTCGATCCGGATCTTCGCGGCGGCGCGGCGGGCCGTCTCCGGGTGGTCGGCGGCGACGAGCGCCACCGGTTCGCCGTGGTGGCGCACCTTGCCGTGGGCGAGTGCGGGGGTGTCCTGGATCTCCAGGCCGTAGTTCTTCACCGGGCCCGGCAGGTCGTCGTAGGTGAGCACGGCGTGGACGCCCGGCGTGGCGAGGGCCTCCGTGACGTCGATGGCGGCGATCTCGGCATGCGCGACGGTGGAGCGCAGGGTGTGGCCCCAGAGCATGTCCTCGTGCCACATGTCGGAGGAGTACGCGAATTCGCCGGTGACCTTGAGGATGCCGTCGGGGCGGAGGGTGGACTCGCCGATGCCGCCCTTGGTGCGGCTGCCCTGGCTGATGCTGGTGGGGTTGCCGGTGAGGCCCATGGTCAGACCGCCTCTTCCGCTCGGGCGGCCGCCAGGCGGACCGCGTCGAGGATCTTCTCGTAGCCGGTGCAGCGGCAGAGGTTGCCGGAGAGCGCCTCGCGGATGTCCGCGTCGGAGGGCTGCGGGCTGCGTTCGAGCAGTTCGTCGGCGGCGACCAGCAGGCCGGGGGTGCAGAAGCCGCACTGGACGGCTCCGGCGTCGATGAACGCCTGCTGGATGGGGGAGAGTTCGCCGGTCTCCCGG
Organism: Streptomyces sp. NPDC058195; assembly: GCF_042883525.1. Taxonomy (NCBI): domain Bacteria; kingdom Bacillati; phylum Actinomycetota; class Actinomycetes; order Kitasatosporales; family Streptomycetaceae; genus Streptomyces; species Streptomyces sp. NPDC058195. The sequence continues at coordinate 37,427 of NZ_JBHVVM010000013.1, read as the reverse complement.
CTGTCGTCGCCGGTCGGCCGGGCCTGCCACTGCCGGGCCCGGCTGAGCTCGGTGCCGCAGGCGCCGGGGGCGCAGCCGCCGCCCGGGTGCCGCTCGGCGCGGTGGGCGGCGAAGTCGGCGAGGCCCTCGACGGTGACGACCTCGCGGCCCTCCGCCTGGCCCGCCGCGACCAGGCAGGAACAGACCGGCACACCGTCCAGGCGGACCGTGCAGGAACCGCACTCGCCCTGTTCGCAGGCGTTCTTCGAGCCGGGCAGGCCCATCCGCTCGCGGAGCACGTAGAGCAGGGACTCGCCCTCCCAGACGTCGTCCGCCTGGTGCCTGCGGCCGTTGACCGTGAAATTGACGCGCATGATCAGGCGGCTCCTTCGGTGCTGCGGCCGTTGCCGCGGTACGACTCCCAGGCCCAGCCGAGGGTGCGGCGGGCCATGATCCCCACGGCGTGGCGGCGGTAGCCCGCGGTGCCGCGCACATCGTCGATGGGGTTGCAGGCGCCTGCGGCGAGCGTGGCGAACTGCTGGGCGACGGACGGGGTGATGGTCCCGCGGCTGTCCCAGAACCCGCCTTCGTCCAGCGCGGCGTTCAAGAACTTCTCGGCCTCCTTCGCCCGTACGGGGGTGGGGGCGGCCGAGCCGATGCCGGTGCGCACCGTGCGGGTTTCGGGGTGCAGGGCGAGTCCGAAGGCGCAGACGGCAATGACCATCGCGTTGCGGGTGCCGACCTTGGAGTACTGCTGCGGGCCGTCGGCCTTCTTGATGTGCACGGCCCGGATCAGCTCGTCCGGTTCGAGGGCGTTGCGCTTGACACCGGTGTAGAAGGCGTCGATGGGGATCATCCGGGTGCCGCGTACGGATGCGGCCTCGACCTCGGCGCCCGCGGCGAGCAGGGCCGGGTGGGCGTCCCCGGCGGGCGAGGCGGTGCCGAGGTTGCCGCCGACGCCGCCGCGGTTGCGGATCTGGGGGGAGGCGACGGTGTGCGAGGCGAGCGCCAGCCCGGGGAGCTCGGCGCGGAGGTGCTCCATGATGCGGCTGTACGGCACGGAGGCGCCGAGGCGTACGTTCTCCTCGCCGGTCTCCCACGCGGACAGCTCGTCGATGCGGTTCAGGTCCAGGAGGTACTCGGGCCGCCGGTGGTCGAAGTTGATCTCCACCATCACATCGGTGCCACCCGCGATGGGCACGGCCGTCGGGTGCTCGGCCTTGGCGGCGAGCGCCTCCTCCCAGCTTGCGGGGCGAAGGAAGTCCATGAGTGGCTCTCTTCTTCTCAATCGGGTCGTTCACCGGGGCGGGGTGCGGCCAGCCCTGGGCAGGGCGTTCCTGCTGTGATGACGCGGTGTGTGACCCAGTACACAAGGCGTGCCCCACCCGGTGCAGTCACCGAAACCATGAAGGAGTTGGCTGGCCGATCTCCTCGTCTTGTAGATTCGAACGAATGGCGGAGGTCGGCGACCTCGCCGTAATACCCAGTTTTCACCCGCACCAACGAAAGAGATCGGCGGCAACGAGATGCGGCTGCGCGCACTGCTGGACACCGACGCGCTGGGCCTGCGGCTGCTCGGCGGGGAGGATGAGCTGGACCGTTCGGTCCGTGGTGTGATGACCACGGACCTGCGGGATCCCAGCCGCTATCTGTCGGGCGGCGAGCTGGTCCTGACCGGCCTGGCCTGGCGCCGGGGCGCGGCGGACTCGGAGCCGTTCGTCCGCATTCTGGCGGGTGCCGGGGTGTCGGGGCTCGCGGCGGGCGAGGCGGAGCTGGGGGACGTTCCGGGCGACCTGGTGGAGGCGTGCGCGCGGCACCGGCTGCCGCTCTTCGCCGTCCACGAGACCGTCGCGTTCGCGACGATCACCGAGCATGTGGTGCGGCAGGTGTCCGGGGAGCGGGCGGGCGATCTGGCCGCGGTCGTGGACCGGCACCGCAGGCTGATGACCTCGGGCCCGGCGGGCGGCGGGCCGGAAGTGGTGCTCGATCTGCTCGGATCCGACCTCGACCTGCGCGCCTGGGTGCTCTCCCCCACCGGCCGGCAGATCGCGGGCGCGGGCGGTACGCCGCTGCCGAAACCGGTCGCCGCCGCGCTGGCGGGCCACCATCTGGCCGCCGCCCGCACCGGCCGCCGCGCCCCGCACCGTGCCGTGGTCGACGGCGCCATGTATTCGCTCTTCCCGGTGGGCAGCACCGGCCGCGGCGCCCTTCCGGCGTCCCGGGACGTCCGCGAGTCGGTGCTCTCGGACTGGCTGCTCGCCGTCGAGGCGGACGCCGGGGACTGGCCCCCGGCCCGGCTGGACCTGCTCCAGGGCGTCACCCAGCTGATCGCCGTCGAGCGTGACCGCCGCGACGCGGCCCGCACGGTACGCCGCAGGCTCGCGCAGGAGGTCCTGGAGCTGGTGCAGACGGGCGCCCCGCCCGCCGAGATCGCCGCCCGGCTGCGGGTCGCCGCTCCGGTGCTGCTGCCGGGGCTGGGGACCGCGCCGCACTGGCAGGTGGTGGTGGCCCGGGTCGAGTGGGGCGAGGCGGAGGGGCGGCCCGGCGCGGGCACCCCGGCGGACCCGTCCGACGTCGTGGCGGGCGGCCCGGTCGCCCAGGCGCTGCTGGAGGAGATCCTGGTCGACCCGGCGGTCACCGGCCCCGATTCGGCCGACCGGATCGCGGTCGCCCATACGGGTGAGGAGGCGGTCGCGCTGGTACCGCTGCCCGCTGCCCCGGCACCCCAGGACGGCGGTCCGGACGCGGCGCGCGACGGGACGGAGGCCGGTCCGGCCCTCCACGCGGACGTGCTGCTGGCCGCCGTCCGCGAACCGCTCTCGGCCGGTCTCGCCGAGGACGGCCGCCTCACCCTGGGCGTCAGCGCGGCCGTGCACTCGCCCGAGGGGCTGCGCGGCGCCCTGGAGGAGGCCCGGCATGCCCGCCGGGTGGCGGCGGCCCGCCCCGGCCGGGTCTGCGCGGCCGGGCACCACGAGCTGGCCTCGCATGTGCTGCTGCTGCCGTTCGTACCCGACGACGTGCGCCGCGCGTTCACCGCACGCCTGCTCGACCCGCTGCGGGACTACGACCGGCGCCACCGCGCGGAGCTGATCCCGACCCTGGAGGCGTTCCTGGACTGCGACGGTTCATGGACCCGTTGCGCGTCCCGACTGCACCTGCACGTCAACACGCTGCGCTACCGGATCGGGCGAATCGAGCAGTTGACGGGGCGTGACCTTTCGCGGCTGGAGGACAAGCTCGATTTCTTCCTCGCCCTGCGTATGAGCTGATTCCGGGCCCGGCACGGCGGTCAGCCCCTCCCACCGTTTGTGAAATCTTTCACCTGAGATCGAACGACCTCTTGGCCAGGCATGCCGATCCGTGCTGAGATTCCGCCCAGACCCAACACAGCTCGATGGCGCGCTCGGGGAGGGCAAAGGTGGCGTATACCGCCAAGTCTGGTTCCGGAACGACAGCAGATGACGATCCGCCGCTCCAGACAGCGGTATGGCGCCTGCGGTCACGCGCCTGCTGGACGGACGCCGCCGCCCTGCTCGAACCCGCCGCGTCCACCGACCCGGCCGTGGCCCTCCAGCGCACCGCCCTGCTGACCGAACGGTGCCTGTACACCGGCCAGGGCTGGACGGACGCCGAGGACGCGCTGCGCACCGCGGAGGCGCTGGCCCACGACGACGACGAACGCGGCGCCGCCGCCTGTGAGCGCGGCCATCTGGCGTACGCCTCGACACTCCTGGGGGTACGCGACCGGGCCGACGAGGCCAGTGTCGCGCTGAGCCGGGCCGCCGCCCTGCTCGCCCCGTCCGCGCCCGCCCGTCCGCTGCTGGACTTCCGGCGGGGCCTGATCGCGCAGAACATCGCCGACTCGCCGCAGTCGGCCCGCGCCGCGTACCGCAGGGCGCACGCCGGGGCCACCGCCCAGGGCGACGCGCTGCTGCTCTCCTCGACCTGGCGTCATCTGGCCCTGCTGTCGCTGCGCGAGGGCGAGCTGGCGGAGGCCCGGCACGGCTTCGCGGAGTGCCTGCGGATCAGGGAGGAGCTGGGCTACCTGATCGGTACGGCCCCGGCTCTCATCGCCCTCGCGGACGCCGAGCCGGAAGTGGAGGCGGCGGGCAGGCTGCGTGCCGAGGCGGGCCGGCTGTTCCGGCTCCTGGGCGGCGTGCCGACCTGGCTGGCGCCGCATCTGGACCCGCCCCCGCCCGAGACGGCCGAGGCGAACTGAGCGGACCGGGAGTACGAGGCCGCGCCCGGTCAGCCCCCGGCGCCGTTGAAGTGCTCCCGGACGAGCGCCTGCACGACGGGCAGGTCCTGGGCGATCAGCGCGTCGAGCAGCGCGGTGTGTTCGGCGGCGTCGGCGAGCAGGTCGGCCCGGCGGGTGGCGGGGTTGTCCCGCAGGGGCCACTGGGACCGGCGGTGCAGGTCGTCGGCGACCATCACCAGCTGCTCGTTCCCGCCGAGCGCGAGAACCGCGCGGTGGAAGGCCCGGTCGGACTCGGCGTAGCTCGCCCGGTCGCCGACCGCGGCGGCGGCCACCGTGGCCTCGGCCAGCGGGCGCAGGGAGCACCAGGCCAGGGACGGCACGGTGCGGGCCAGGCGCAGCATGACCGGGACCTCGATCAGGGCCCGCACCTCGGCCAGCTCGGCGAGCTCGCGCGGCTCCCGCCGGGAGACCCGGAACCCCCGGTTCGGTACGACCTCGACGGCGCCCTCGACGACGAGTTGCTGCATCGCCTCGCGCACCGGTGTGGCGGATACCCCGAACCGGGCGCCGAGGGCCGGGGCGGAGTAGACCTGGCCCGGTTCCAGCCGGCCGTCGACCAGGGCCGCGCGCAGCGCGTCCAGGATCTGGCCGCGCACCGAGTGCCGCCGCACCTCCGGGCGCGGGGCGGGCCGCTCGCCGTGGGTGTGCTCGCCGCGTGCCTGCTCGGGCACCCGGACGGGCGCCGCCGGGACGGCCGGGGGCACGGCGGCTCCGTACGCCGCCCCGCCTGCTCCGCCCTGCTCCACTCGGACCTCCCCGGCCTGCCACGGACGCGGCTCGCGCGCCCTGTCCGGTGTGCACGATAGGCGCAGAGGGCCGCAGTTCAAACATCGATCCGTTCGGGTAAGGTAAGGCTAACCTGCAAACGATCGTGATTCGGTGGTCCCTGCATGACCCTCTCCGCCCTGCTTCCCGCCACCACGGCCTCCGCCGTGACGGACGCGTACGCCCGCCTGGCCGAGGTCTTCCCCGGCCTGCGCGCCCAGGTGCTGGCCGAGGGCGAGATCACCCCCGGCGAGACCGGCTGGGTGGGCGCGGCGGAGCTCGCCGGGGGCGGCGCCGCCCTGGACGCCTTCCTCGCCTGGGACCACGGCCAGATGGTGCGGGACTACGGCCGGGAGCCCCGGCCGGACGTGGTGGCCAGCTTCGGACTGCACCGCTACGCCTGGCCCGCCTGCCTGCTGGTGACGGTGCCGTGGTTCCTGCACCGGCGGGTGCCCCGGGTTCCGGTGGCGGACGTGTCGTTCCACCGGGCACGGGGCCGCATGACCCTCCGGGTGCGGGAGTTCGCCTGCCTGCCCGACGACCCGGCCGCCCTGCTGCCGGGCGCCCGGGTGGTGGCCGACGAGGCGGCGTTGCGGGCCGAGGTGCTCGCGGCGGTGGCCGAGCACATCGGCCCGGTGCTCGACGGATTCGGCCCCCGGATGCGGCGCGGCAGGCGCGCGCTGTGGGGCATGGCGACGGACGAGATCATCGAGGGACTCTGGTACGTCGCCCAGCTGCTGGGCGAGGAGCGGCGGGCCATGTCCGAGCTGGAGGCGCTGCTGCCGGGCCCCGCGAAGCCGTTCGTCGGCACGGCGGGTTTCCGCGAGCTGACGGGGCCGGGCGGCCGGCCGCTGCCCACCCGCGACCGGGTGAGCTGCTGCCTCTTCTACACGCTGCGCCCCGAGGACACCTGCGTCACCTGCCCGCGTACCTGTGATGCCGACCGGGTACGGAAGTTGACGCCGGCTCCCTGAGCGGCATCCCCCGCAGGCATGGTGAAATTCGAACTCAATTACCTATATACGTAAAGGAGTTCGAGCCAGTCCCCGCCATCCGTACGTCGCGCCGACCCGATGGCGTTCTCTTGCCCCGAAACCCCCTGTGCACCTCAGGGTTTGGGCAATCATTGCGCCCGAAATGCCCTAACGCGACGCAAGGGACCGCGCATGAGACTGACCGACATATCGCTGAATTGGCTGCTTCCGGGCGCCGTGCTGCTCGTGGGAGTCCTGGCGGCGGTGGCGGTGGTCGCACGCGGAAAGCGCGCCGCTGACACGTCCGCGGCCGACGACACCTGGGAACGCAGCGAGGAGCGGCGCAGACGCAAGGAAGCCCTGTACGCCACCGCTTCGTACGTCCTGCTGTTCTGCTGTGCGGCGGTCGCCGCCGCACTCTCCTTCCACGGGCTCGTCGGCTTCGGCGAGCAGAATCTCGGCCTCTCGGGAGGCTGGGAGTACCTGGTCCCCTTCGGCCTCGACGGCGCGGCCATGTTCTGTTCCGTGCTCGCGGTGCGCGAGGCCAGTCACGGCGACGCGGCGCTCGGCTCACGCCTGCTGGTGTGGACGTTCGCGGGCGCCGCCGCCTGGTTCAACTGGGTGCACGCCCCGCGCGGGATGGACCACGCGGGTGCTCCGCACTTCTTCGCGGGGATGTCGCTCTCGGCGGCCGTGCTCTTCGACCGGGCCCTGAAACAGACCCGCCGGGCCGCGCTGCGCGAGCAGGGCCTGGTGCCCCGCCCGCTGCCGCAGATCCGGATCGTACGGTGGCTGCGCGCCCCCCGGGAGACCTTCGGCGCCTGGTCGCTGATGCTTCTGGAGAACGTGCGCACCCTCGACGAGGCGGTCGACGAGGTCCGCGAGGACCGGCGGGAAAAGGAGCAGAACCGTCTCCGCAGGAAGGACCAGGAGAAGCTGGACCGGGCCCATATCAAGGCCCTGAACCGGCAGAACCGGGCCTGGCACCGGGTCGGCCGTGCCACCGCCACCCCGGTGGACGTCCAGGCCATCGCCTCCACGGCGGGCTCCGCACCGCCCGCCGTGGAGCCCGCCATATCCGAGCCGGAACAACTGCCCCTGCGCCCCCGGCCATCCCTGCAGGCCGTGACGGGCACGGGTCCGGGCGCCACCCCGGAACACGGCAAGGATGAACCCGTCACCGTCGACCTCACCGCCGAGGACGACACCCAGGCACTGCCCCGGCTCGATTCGCTGGAGCAGAAACTGAAGGACCTGGAGCAGCAGTTCGGCTGACTCTCCGGCCGGTCCGCGACCGGAAGGCCCTGACGGCCCGGCCCCGCCGGTCCGTCAGGGCCTTGTGCTGTCCAGCTCGAACCAGACGACCTTGCCGAGCGCGTGGGGGCTGATCCCCCAGGAGTCCGCGAGGCTCTCCACCAGGAACAGCCCGCGTCCGTGCGTACCGTCGTCGGCGTCCGGTACGCAGGGCAGGGGCAGTCCGGAGACGAAGTCCCGGACCTCCACCCGCAGCCCGGTGGGGACCACGCTCGCGGTGATGACCGCGCCGTGCGCCGTATGGATCAGCGCGTTGGTCACCAGCTCACTGAGCAGCAGCTCGGCCACCGCGGCCGAATCGTCGCGCCACCGGTAGCGCAGGAACTCCCGGAGCGCTCCGCGCACTTCGCTCACGGCCGCCAGGTCGGTGCGGGCCAGCCGGCGCCGTAAGGTGACCGGTCCCCGGCCTTTCACCCCCGGTTCTCGCGGACCCCCGCCCGTCATGGAATCGGATCCTCCCTGACATCCCATCGGCTCCCCCGCGCGCACAGTGAATCGCCTCCAGTTCCTCGTCGTCCGTCGCCGTCGGCCGTGAGTTGGTCGTCTCCGGCCGCCGGTCCGCTTTCTTGCCCGGAACATGTCCACGAAATGCATGCCCCACTGACAGGCCGTCACGCGTGCTGGTTCATCAACAAGTGAACGGTGGACCCCCATCGCCCTGAGAGGCGTCGGTCATCCGCCCGACACAATTTCTCCTTCTGGGTTAACTCCCAAAAAAATTCACATCGGCTGACGTTGACGCCACCCTGTCTACGCGCGTCATCATGGGAGCTATGCGAATCCCCCCACGGATCACCATGCTCGGCGGCGCGGCCGCCCTCCTGTCCGTCCTCCTCGTCGGAGCCCCGGCCACCACGGCCGGCGCAGCTCCCACCACACCGGTCGCCGTCTCCTCGGTCTCCTCCGTCACCGCGGTCGGCAGCGTGTGCTACACGGCGCTTCCCTCGCAGGCCCACGACACACTGGACCTGATCGACGCGGGCGGCCCGTTCCCGTACTCGCAGGACGGCACCGTCTTCCAGAACCGTGAAGGCGTCCTGCCCAGCCAGAGCACCGGCTACTACCACGAGTACACGGTCATCACCCCCGGCTCCCCGACGCGCGGCGCGCGGCGGATCGTGACCGGTCAGAAGACCCAGGAGGACTACTACACCAGTGACCACTACGCCACCTTCCGCCTGATCGACCAGGGCTGCTGAATCCCGGCCCCACCGGACCGGTCCGCGCCGCAGCCCCCACCTGCGGCGCGGATCACGCACCAGGTCGGCGGGCGGTCCGCGCACCCGGTGACTTGTACGCTCCCTCCATGACCGTGACGTATGTGATCGACGGCGCCCGGGTCACCGGCCTGGACCGGTTCTGGGACGTGATCGGCGAGGCCGTGAACGGCACGGGCGGGTATTTCGGCCGCAATCTCGACGCCCTCGCCGACTGCCTGCACGGTGGCATGGGCACTCCGGACGACGGCGACTACGTCTTCGAGTGGCGGGACCACGCGGATTCCGCGCGGGCTCTGGGCCACGAGGAGACGGCCCGGCAGCTGCGGCGGCGGCTGGAGCGGGCCGATCCCAGCAACCGGGCGGCGCTGCGCCACCGGCTCGACGAGGCCCTCGCGGGGCGCGGGCCGACGCTCTTCGAGCAGATCGTGGAGATCCTGCGTGACGACGGGCCGGGCGCCGTACGGCTGGTGTGACCTCCGGGCCGTACCCGGCGGCCGTGCCCCGGAAGAGCAGCAAAGGCACCGGTCGGCCGAGCGGAATCATCACTCGGCCGACCGGCACCATGGGGGTCGCGGGGATCAGAACTCGGTGGTCACCTTGGCCCCGTCGAAGGCCTCGGCGCCGTAGAGGCTGATGTAGTGGTAGCCCGGAGCCGGGTTGTTGATGGTCAGGGTGTGCTCGTTGCCCGCGCCGACGGCCTTGTCGGTGTAGGCCCCGGTGGTCGCCCACCCGTTCGCGCTGTAGTAGAGGTCGGCGTCACCGGTGCCGCCGGAGGCGGTGATCTTCAGCTGCGCGGTGCCGTCGGGGATGACGACGGCCAGGTAGGCGTAGTCACTCTTGACGGCCTTCAGCCCGCTGCGCATGCAGTCCTGGCCCAGCACCCTGGTGTCGGCGTCCTTGCACTCGGTGATCTCGCCGGGCGGGTTGGTGGAACCGCCGCCGCAGGCACCGGCCGCGCACGCGGTCAGCCAGGTGTTCCAGTCAGCGTCGTAGCGGCTGCCGATGGTGGAGGTGAGCAGCGTACGGGCGCCGTCCCAGTCCCCCTTGCGGTAGAGGCCGAGCAGGGTGTCGACGTCCGAACGGTGCGACTCCAGCATGTAACGGACGGCCAGGTAACCCCAGTTGTAGACACGGGTCTGGTCGGCGTTGTCGTAGGTGGTGTCGAACAGCGTACGCAGGGTGTAGGTGCGGTTGGCGGCCTGGGCTATGGCGTCGTCGTAGCTGAGCTTGCGGTACGAGTACGAGACGAACTCCGCGAAGCCCTCGACCCACCAGACGGTCGGCGTGGTCATTCCGGCGGAGAAGTCGCCGTACATGTTGAAGCGGCCGTCGAGGTAGTGCGTGTACTCGTGGTTGAGGTTCCAGATCTGGAAGTCGGGACGGGCCCACTCGGCCTCGTAGGCGATGAACCGGGGCTGGTTGCCCTCGGCCTTGGGGTCACCCTCCAGGTACATGCCACCGTTGTTGGTGTCGATACCGAAGATCACTCCAGCGTAGGTCTGGTAGTCCGTGCTGGAGTCGAAGGCCACGACCTCGATGGTCTTGTTGTTGTCGTCGGCGACCGCGCCGTTGTCCCGGGCCACCTCGTGGAAGTAGGCGTCCTGGCTGCGCAGGCTGGTGCAGCTGGCCCCGAGCTCCGCTTCGGTCATGTCCTGCGCCCGGATGGTGATGCTGTCACTACAGGTGTACTTCACCGGCAGGACGGCCTTCTCAAGGCGCTCCGCGAGATCGCAGGCTCCGTACTTCGCGCAGTTGGCCTTGTCGTAGGCGTCGACCATCATGGCCAGGCTGACCCAGAGCGAGGCCGTCGGGCCGTCGATGGAGCTCTTGCCCATCAGGTCGACCGCCAGCGGGCTCGCCTTGGCGCGCAGCGAGTCCTCCTTGAGGAAGCGGCCGAGTTCGAGTCCCGCGTTGGAGGCCAGGAACGACTGCTTGGTGCCGAGCAGGTCGAGGTGGTTCGCGGCGAAGTCGTGCAGGGAGGTCAGCACACTGGAGTCGGCCTCGATGGCAGTGAGGAACTCCGGCACCTGGTGACCGCGGAACATGACCGTGTACACACTGTTCACGGCGTTGACCATGTACCAGGAGCTGTCGTACGAGGAGTCGTAGTCGGCCAGCATCCGCTTGACGACATTCAGGTAGCGGGCGTTCTGCTCGGCGCTGTCGATCAGGATGATCGCCTCGGACAGGCTCTCGCCGTTGGCGTCGGTGACGTCGTAGGCGTGCGAGGAGCCGAAGAAGCCGTCGAGCGCGCCCTGGATGGCCGTGCGCAGGCGCGGCCCGTACTGCCCGACGGTGTCGGGGTCGTAGTACTGCACGTAGTAGCCGGCCCGGAGGAAGAGGATCAGCTGCGGCATACCGGTGCTGGCGTCACCGGGGTACGAGGCCGACGCGTCGCGCATGGCGTCGGCGATGGTGACCATCTGGTCCTCGCGGAAGGCGTTGTAGCCGTCCTGGCCCTGGAGCTTGAAGAGTGTGTTGACGCAGTCGGTGGTCGCTGCCTTGACCTTCGCGACCAGGGCGCTTCCGGTGTTGTTGGTGAAATCGGTGACATCGCACGCGGCGGCCGCGGTGCGGGCCCGCTTCTGGGCCTTCATCGACGGTGCCAGGTGACTCGGAAGCGCGGTGTCCGGCCGGTCGTAGTCCCGCTTGAGCGCGTCCTTGGACGCGGACAGCGGCGGCCGGTCCGCGGCCTTGAGCGAGCCGCGGTCGACGTGGGTGGCGTCGCCGACGGGTGCCGTGAGTGACTCGGCGGTGGGGCCGCCGGGGTCTCCGGCAGGGGATTCCGCCCGCTTCTGGGCGGCCTTCGCGGAGTGGGGAGCCGCGGCCGACGCCGCGGGCTGCTGCCCGGCGGCCTGACTCGGCGCGGAGAGCATGCCCACGCCCAGACAGGCCGCCAGGACCACGGTGGACAATCCAGCCATCTTCTGTCGAACCCTCAGGTTCTTCACGTGCCGCCTCCCAGCGGAGTGGTGACCGCGCGACGAGGCGCGGCTGTGGGGGAATGCAAGAGGCCGGTGCGGACCGGCGTCGGCCACCGTCATGTCGTGACATGAGCACGGCGTTCGTTCCCTTGCGCGCTGTACAATGGCACATGTCACATGTCCTTCGGAAGCCCTCTCACGCACATTCATCTGCGCGCCAACTTCCGCCTCCAGCACGGATCCAGGGATGCGGCACCGCACGCGCCGGTCGCCCTCGCCTTCCGGCCAGCCGGGCCCCGCCTCCCGTCAGCACCCGGAGCCCCGTACCCGGGCACCGACCGACCCCCGAGGAGCCATGCCCGTGTCCCGTTCCTTCTCCGCGCCCCGGACCGGCAGTCACGACCTGCCGGTGTCCGCCGCACTGGACGCCTTCATGAGCACGGCGTGGGCGGACACCCCCCTGCCGCCGGACACCCGCCTCCCCTCCCACGAACTGACCCCCGCCCGGCGGGCCCGGCTGGCCGCCCGCTTCCCCGGCGAGCGGCTGGTCATCCCGGCGGGGGCACTCGCCGTCCGCTCCAACGACACCGACCACCGCTTCCGGCCGCACACCGGCTACGCCTGGCTCACCGGCCTCACCGGCGAGGACCAGGCCGGACACGTACTGGTCCTGGAACCGGACGGCGACCAGCGGCACGAAGCGGTGCTGTACCTGCGGCCCCGGTCGGCCCGTACCGGCCAGGAGTTCTACCGCGACCGCCGGTACGGGGAGTTCTGGGTGGGCCGCAGACCGGACCTGGCGGAGGCCGCCCGGCTGACCGGCCTGCGCTGTGCCCGGCTGGAGGACTGGGAGAAGCTGTTCACCGGCCCGCAGCCGCCGGTCCGCGCACTGGGCGGGGTGGACCCGTCGGTCGACGAACTCCTGCAGTCCCGCCGCCCGTTCCCGCTCGGCCGCTCGGCACCCGCCGGGCTGGAAGCGGTACTCAGCGAACTGAGACTCGTCAAGGACCCCTGGGAGACGGAGCAGTTGCAGCTGGCCGTCGACGCGACGACGGCGGGCTTCGAGGATGTCGTACGCAGCCTTCCGCAGGCGCTGCGCCACCCGCGCGGAGAGCGCTGGATCGAGGGCGTCTTCGATCTGCGGGCCCGGCTGGAGGGGAACGGACCGGGCTACTCCACGATCGCCGCTGCTGGGGCGCACGCCTGCGTGCTGCACTGGATCCGCAACGACGGCCCGCTGGACCGCGACGGGCTGCTGCTGCTGGACGCCGGGGTGGAGACCGATTCGCTCTACACCGCCGACATCACCCGCACCCTGCCGCTCTCCGGCCGCTTCTCACCCGTACAGCGCGGTGTGTACGAGCTGGTGCTCGCCGCGCAGGACGCGGGCATCGCGGCGCTGCGTCCGGGGGCGCGCTTCCGGGACTTCCACCGGGCGGCCATGCGGGTCATCGCCGAGGGGCTGCACGAGTGGGGTGTGCTGCGGATGTCCGCGGACGAGGCGCTCGCCCCGGAGAACGGCTTCCACCGCCGGTACACGCTGTGCAGCAGCGGCCACATGCTGGGCATGGATCTGCACGACTGCGCGCAGGCGCGGGCCGGGGCCTATCTGGACGGCCGCCTGGAACCGGGGCAGGTGCTGACCGTGGAGCCCGGTCTCTACCTCCAGCCCGACGACGAGACCCTGCCCCGCGAACTGCGCGGCATCGGGGTGCGGATCGAGGACGACCTGGTGATCACCTCCGAGGGGGCCCGCCTCATGTCGTCCGCGCTGCCGCGGACCGCCGACGGGGTCGAGGAGTGGATGGGCACACTGCTGGAGAGCCGGGCCTGATACCTCGCACCGCCGCCGGGCCCGCCCGTCCGCCCGGTCCGATCCCGCCGCCGGGCCAGGTGGAGGACCGGCGGGCCAGGTGGAGGACCGGCGGGCCAGGTGGAGGACCGGCGGGCCAGGTGGAGGACCGGCGGCGGGGCGGTACGGCCAGGGAAGGGGGGCGGGCCTGGCTGGGAAGGGGCGGGCCCTGCGGCGAGGGTCAGACCTCAGCGATCCGGACGCCACGGGGGCCGTCGTCGGCCACCCCGTTGGGGTTCTCCTCGGCCCAGAGGTTCCGGACATGTGACATATGGGCCAGCATGCACCGCTCGGCGCCCGCCGCGTCACCCGCGATCAGGAGGTCCAGCAACTGGGCGTGCTCCTCGGCCGACTGGACCAGCAGCCCGGACTCGTCGAGCCGGTTCAGCCCGAAGAGGCGCGAGCGCTTGCGCAGATTGCCGACCTCTTCCACCAGACGGCGGTTGCCCGCCATGCCGAGCAGTTCGAGGTGGAAACGGCGGTCGGCCTCCAGGTAGCCGAGGATGTCGTGCTCGGCGGCGGCCGCGACGATCGCCTGCGCGAGCGGCCGCAGCGCCTCCAGCTCCCGGGTCCGGCCCATCCGGGCGATCCGGCCGACGGTGGGAACCTCGATCATGACCCGGAGTTCGGTGAAGTCGTCCAGGTCCTGCTCGGTCAGTTCCGTTATCCGGAAGCCCTTGTTGCGCACGGCCTCGACCAGGCCCTCGCGGGCCAGGTCGAGCATGGCCTCGCGGACGGGAGTGGCCGAGACCCCGAAGTCGGCGGCGAGCGCGGGAGCGGAGTAAATCACGCCAGGACGGAGCTCCCCCGCGATGAGGGCCGCCCTGAGGGCGTTCGCCACCCGGTCGCGCAAGTGCTCCTGCGCTGAGATGGTGTTGAGCGTCGTCAGGCGGGCCATGTCTGTTCCTCCAGCGCCGTACGGGGCCCCAGAATACAATGTCACGTTTCCGCCAGGGCCCGTCGCTCCGAGGCTGTGGATAACCCCTCCGCCGCCGACAGCCGCGTCTACGCGGCGGAGTTGCCGTACACCGCCGCGGCGACGGCCAGGTCCTCCCACCCCATTCCGACGCTTTTGAAGAACCGGGGGCCCACGGAGCTGGCCGGCTCGCCGCCCGGAACCCGGCCGGTGACCAGTTCGGCGAGCCCGGCGGCGACGTCCCCGGCGGCGAAGACCCCCTCCGCCATCGGGATCAGCAGATCACCCGCCGCCGCCAGCACCGCCGTGCGCGCCTCGACGACGACGGCGGAACGCGCCACCAGCGTGCTGTCGACCTCACGGGCGTCGGCGGTGTGCGAGCCGACCGCGACGACCGTCGCCCCGTCCGGCACCAGGGCACCGTCGAACAGCGGGGCGGCGGCGGTGGTGCAGCAGAGCACCAGATCGGCGGTGGCGACATCGGCGCCGTCCTCCCGCCCCGCCGCGGCGTCCGTGCCGAGCCGACGGGCGTACGCGACCAGCGCCCCGGCCCGCTCCGGGTTCCGGCCGATCACGGTGACCCGTTCGACATGACGTTCCGCGAGTACCGCGTCCAGGTGCCCGTACGCCTGGGGCCCCGTACCGAAGAGCACCAGGTGGCGCACCACGGGTCCGGTGAGGTGGCGGATCGCCAGGGCGGACACGGCCGGTGTCCGCAGGGTGGTGAGCGCCGCGCCGTCCAGCAGGGCGATCGGCTGCAGCGTGGGCGCGTCGAACAGCAGATAACTCCCGGTGATCCGGGGCAGGCCGCGCGCCGGGTTGTCCGGGGCGACCCCGGCGATCTTCACCCCGGTGAACCGCCGTGTGGTGGCGGGCATGAGAAGCAGTTCTCCGCCGGGCACGGTGACATGGTGCCGGGCGGGTACCGTCTCCGGATCCAGCCCCCCGCGCAGCGCCGACTCCAGCGCGTCCGCGGCCGCCTTCGGTCCTAGGGCCATGATGTCGGCGGCGCCGAGCAGGGGGAGGTTCACAGCAGGAATCCTTCGGGGAAGGGGTCGGACGGGTTCAGGAAGAATTGTGCGGTACCGGTGATCCAGGCGCGCCCGGTGACGGTGGGCACGACGGCGGGGAGACCGCCCACCGTGGTCTCCTCGACGAGCCGCCCGGTGAACGAGGTGCCGATGAACGACTCGTTCACGAAGTCGGTGTCCAGGGGGAGTTCGCCGCGCGCGTGCAATTGCGCCATGCGGGCCGAGGTGCCCGTTCCGCAGGGCGAGCGGTCGAACCAGCCGGGGTGGATGGCCATCGCGTGCCGGGAGTGGCGGGCGTCGGAGCCGGGTGCCAGGAACTGCACGTGCTTGAGGCCGTGGATGTCCGGGGCCTCGGGGTGGACGGGACGGTCGGTGGCGTTGACCACGTCCATCAGAGCGAGCCCGGCGGCCAGGATGTCGTCCTTGCGCGCCCGGTCGAAGGGCAGCCCGAGGTCGGACAGCTCGGCCATCGCGTAGAAGTTCCCGCCGTAGGCGAGGTCGTAGCGCACCGTCCCGTACCCGGGCACCTCGGCCGTACGGTCCAGCGCGACGCTGAACGCCGGGACGTTGGTGAGCGTCACCGCGGTGGCCTCTCCGTCCTTCACCCGGACGTCGACGGAGACGAGCCCGGCCGGGGTGTCCAGCCGCACGGTGGTGACGGGTTCGGTGACCTCCACCATGCCGGTCTCCACCAGCACGGTCGCCACCCCGATGGTGCCGTGCCCGCACATCGGCAGAAAGCCGGAGACCTCGATGTAGAGGACGCCGAAGTCCGCGTCCGGCCGGGTGGGCGGCTGGAGGATGGCGCCGCTCATGGCGGCGTGGCCGCGCGGCTCGTACATGAGCAGGGTGCGCACGGCGTCGCGGTGCTGCTGGAAGTAGCCGCGCCGCTCGGCCATGGTGGCGCCGGGAATGGTCCCGATGCCACCGGTGATGACACGGGTCGGCATGCCTTCGGTGTGCGAGTCGACGGCGTGGAATATGTGACGGGTCTGCAAGGCTCCCCCTGTTCGACACGACGGACGGTACTGTGCGGGCCGGGCCGGGCCCCGCACTGTGCGGGGCCCGGCCCTGGTGGTACGAGGGCCGGGTGGTACGAGGGCCGACCGGCACACCGGCCAGGGATGGCGAGGGCCGGACGGTACGGCGGCCGGATGGCGCGAGGCCCTGGTGTGCCGGTCAGACCAGGCCGCCGGCCAGGGCCTTCTCCGTCGCGGCGCGCACGGCGGCCAGGTCATCGGCGGGCAGCGGGAAGCGAGGGGGCCGCGTGCAGCCGCCGTGCCGTCCGACGACGTCCATGGACGCCTTGATGGCCTGGACGAACTCCGGCTTCGAGTCCCAGCGCAGCAGCGGGTGCAGCTCCCGGTAAAGCGGCAGGGCGGTTGCCATGTCACCGGTGACAGCGGCCTGGTAGAGCTCGACGCAGCAGGACGGCAGCATGTTCGGGCAGCCCGCGATCCAGCCGACGGCGCCGCCCAGCGCCAGCTCCAGCAGCACGTCGTCGGCGCCGATCAGCAGGTCGAGGCCGGGCGCCGCTTCGGCGATCTCGTACGCTCTGCGGACATCGCCGCTGAACTCCTTGACCGCCACGACGCTGCCGTCCTGGTGGAGCCGGGCGAGCAGCTGCGGGCTGAGGTCGACCTTGGTGTCGTACGGGTTGTTGTACGCGACGACGGGGATCCCGGCCTCGGCCACCTCGGCGTAGTGGGCGCGTACCGCCTCGTCGTCGCAGCGGTACCCGTTGGGCGGCAGCAGCAGCACGGAGCCCGCGCCCGCCTCGGCGGCCTGCTCCGCCCAGCGCCGCGACTCGGCACTGCCGTAGGCGGAGACACCCGGCATGACACGGTTGCCGTCACCGGCGGCCTCGACGGCGACCCGGACGATCTCTTCGCGTTCGCCGTCGGTCAGGGTCTGGTACTCCCCCAGCGAGCCGTTGGGCACCACGCCGTCACAGCCCGCCTCGATGAGCTGGCGCACGTGGGTGGCGTAGGCGTCGTAATCGATGGTGCGGTCCTCGCGCAGGGTGAGCGGGGTGGCGACCATGACGCCGTGCCAGGGGCGGGTACGCCGGTCGGTGTTCGTCTGCATGATGGCTCCTTGAGAGATGTGACATTGCACAGTGCGGTGGAATCAGAAACAGCGGGACAGCGGCGGGACAGCAGTGGGGCCGCGGGAGGAACGGCCGTGGTCGGCCTATCCGGGGTCGACCAGGCCGGCGAGGGTTCCGAGCTTGACGGGGCAGGCCAGCGGGCGCCGGTCGGGGCCTCCCGGTCCGGTCCCGGAGCCGTGCGCGGCAGCCAGTTCGCGTACGGCGAATCCGCAGGTGCGGCCCTGGCACCAGCCCATTCCGGCCCGGGTGAGAAGTTTGGCGGTACGGGTGTCACCAGCCCCCAGTTCCTCGCACGCGGTACGGATGCGGCCCGCGGTGACCTCCTCGCAGCGGCAGACCTCCGTGTCGTCGGCCAGCCACTGGCTCCAGCCGTCCCCCGGCCGGTGCGCCGCGCCCATCAGGGCGGCGAAGTCCCGCATCCGGCGCCGGGCACGTCCCAGCGCGACCGCCCGGCGGGCGTCCTTGGCGCGCATCCCGCCCCGCACCTCGCGAACGACCGCCATCGCGGCCAGTTCACCTTCGCACAGGGCGAGTTCGACGCCTCCGATACCGACCGGCTCACCGGCGGCCCAGATCCCGGCAACGGTGGTCGCGAGGGAAGGGCCGACGATGACCGCGTGGCTGCCGTCGGGGCCGGTACGGGTGCCGCACCCGGCCGCCAGAGCGAGATCGAGCTGCGGTACGAGCCCGTGACCCACGGCGAGCGCGTCGCAGGCGATCGTGCGCCCGGTCCCCTCGACGGGGCGCCACCGGCGGTCCACCTGGCTGATGGTCACCGCCTCCACCCGCTCGTCCCCGTGCACCGCGGTGACCGCCCGGCGCGTCAGCATCCGCACTCCGGCGCGCACCAGCTCCGCCCCGTAACGGGCGCCTTCCACCGCCTTGCCGGGGTTACCGGCCAGCACCCGGGGTGCGCGGGCGTACGCCCCGTATCCCGCGGCCTCGACCAGGGCCGGGACGCTCGCCCCGGCACGCGTCAGCGAGGCGGCGACGGCCTGGAGGAGCGGTCCGCTCCCGGCGACCACGATCCGGCGCCCCGGCAGCACCAGCCCGGACTTGAGCATGGCCTGGGCCCCCGCCGCGCTCACCACCCCCGGAAGTGTCCAGCCGGGAAAGGGCAGTTGGCGCTCATGGGCGCCGGTCGCCAGGACGACGCGGCGGGCACGGACGGTGGTGCGGGTCTCCCGGTCATCGCCGGTGACGGCGTGCAGGTTCCACTCCCCGCCGCCGGACCGTTCGACCGTCCACACCTGGTGGCGGCCGAGGTGGCGGACCGCACCGGTGCCGCGGTGCGCGGCGAGCCGGGCGGAGAGTTCCGTGAAGGCGCGCCAGTGGTGGTGGAGGGCCTCGGGCCGGGTGGCGCCGAGCCCGGGGGCCGGGCTGCGGTAGTACTGCCCGCCGGGTGCGTCGGCCGCGTCCAGCAGGACCACGTCGAGCCCGTGGTCGGCGGCGGTGACGGCCGCGGCCAGGCCCGCCGGTCCGGCGCCCACCACCGCGAGGTCGGCCACCCCGGCGGCCCCCACGGCCCCGGTGCGGCCGGTGCCCCGGGAGCGGGGCTCATCCGTCGAGTGCGGCATGTCCGTCGCCCTCCTGCGTGGTGATGGTGTCGCCCGGCCGCGCGGGCGACAGGCAGGCGCGCTGGTTGGGGCGGCCGTTGACGGTGGCCAGGCATTCGTAGCAGGCGCCGATGCCGCAGAAGGCGCCCCGCGGACGGCCGTTGACCCGGGTGGTGCGCCAGCTCAGGATGCCAGCCGACCAGAGCGCGGCGGCGATGGTCTGTCCCGGCAGCGCGCGGACGGGGCGGCCGTCGAAGGTCAGCCGGAACTCCGGTTCGGGTGCGGCGCCGACGAGTTCGGCGGGGGTTCCTGCTCGGCTGCGTCTCACTGGGTCCTCTCCTCGGTCCTCACTGGGGCTTCTCCCGGGGCTGTTCCTGACAGGGCGGCTGGGGGCGGGAGCCCGGGGCGTCCGGCCCCGTATCGTCATGTGGCGCGGTGCGCGGTGTCGAACCGTTCGGGTGCGAACGGTTCGAGACCGAGGGTGGTCCGCTCCCGCCGGATCGCCTCGGAGACCAGCAGACCGGTCGCCGGAGCCAGCCCGATCCCCGCGCCCTCGTGACCGCAGGCGTGGAAGAGTCCCGGCACCCGGGCGTCCGGTCCGATCGCCGGAAGATGGTCGGGCAGGTAGGGGCGGAAGCCGTGGTAGGCGCGGAGCACCCGCACATCGGCGAGTACGGGGAAGAGCGCGGTGGCGGCCGCCGCCAGCCGGGCGACCACGGGCACGGAGAACGTCCGGTCGAAGCCGACCCGCTCGCGGCTCGCCCCGATCAGCACCGGCCCCGAGGGGGTTCCCTCCACCACGGGCGAGGTCTGCAGCGCGGCGGACCCGCTCGACACATCGGCCACGTACTCCGCCGCGTAGACCTTGTGCCGGATCAGCCGGGGCAGCGGTTCGGTGACGAGCACGAAGCCGCGGCGCGGCAGGACGGGCAGCTCCACCCCGGCCATCGCGGCGAGTTCGCCGCCCCAGGTGCCCGCCGCGTTGACCACGGCGGGAGCCCGCAGCTCCCCCCGTGCCGTCCGCACCCCGCGCACGGCACCGTCGCGGTCCCGGAGTATCCCGGTCACCTCCTCCCCGGGACGCACGAACGCACCGGAGCGGGCCGCGGCGCGCAGCAACTCGGCAGCTGCCAACGCCGGTTGCACCTGCGCGTCCTGCGGGTAGCGGAAGCCGCCGGCCAGTCCGGGCGCGAGGTGGGGTTCGACGTCCCGGAGCCCATCGGCGGTGACGGGGTGCGCCTCGACGCCCGCCGCGCACTGGCCCGCGGCGGTCGCGGACAGGGCGGCCAGGGAGTCCTCGGAGGCCGCGACGACCACACCTCCCTTGGCCTCGTACTCGATGCTCCGGGGCAGCTCCTCGGCCAGCTTCTTCCACAACTGGGCCGAGAGCAGCGCAAGTTGAAGCTCCGGGCCGGGCACTTTGTCGGAGACGAGGAGGTTTCCCTCACCGGCTCCGGTGGTTCCGCCCGCCACCGGCCCGCGGTCGACGACGGCTACGGAGAGTCCGGACCGGGAAGCGTAGTAGGCGCAGGCCGCGCCGACCACCCCGGCCCCGACGATGACGACATCCAGGGGGCGTCTCGTGAGCACGCCAGTAATATGTCACATTGCTTAAGGGTCGCCAAGGGTGTCCGCAGGGGCAGTTGATCACCCGCCGTCCCGGCCCGCCGAGCCACCTGCGCCCCGGCCGGTGGAACAACCGCCGCCGCGGCCGGTCGGACAACCGCTGTCCGTCGCGACGGAGCCCCAACCGGACGTCGCTTTCCTCCCGTTCAGGGGCGGGGGACATTCCGCAGGTTGGACCGGGCCATCTGGACCATCCGGCCCACTCCCCCGTCCAGCACGATCTTGCTCGCGGAGAGCGCGAAGCCGGTGACCATGTCGGCGCTGATCTTCGGGGGGATGGAGAGGGCGTTGGGGTCGGTGACGACATCGACGAGTGCCGGGCCCCGGTGTTTGAACGCCTCCTTGAGGGCTCCTTCGAGCTGCTTGGGCTTCTCCACCCGCACCCCGTACGCCCCACAGGCGCGGGCGACCGCGGCGAAATCCGGGTTGTCGTTGGTCGTACCGAACGACGGCAGGCCCGCGACCAGCATCTCCAGCTCGACCATGCCGAGCGAGGAGTTGTTGAAGAGCACGACCTTCACCGGCAGGTCGTACTGCACCAGCGTCAGGAAGTCGCCCATCAGCATGGTGAATCCGCCGTCACCGGACATGGAGATCACCTGCCGGTTCCGGTCGGTGAACTGGGCGCCGATGGCCTGCGGGAGCGCGTTGGCCATCGAGCCGTGGCTGAACGAGCCGATGACGCGACGCCTGCCGTTGGGCGAGAGGTAGCGGGCGGCCCACACATTGCACATACCGGTGTCTACGGTGAACACGGCGTCCTCGTCGGCCAGTTCGTCCAGCACCGAGGCGACGTACTCCGGGTGGATCGGGATGTGCTTCTCGACCTTGCGGGTGTACGCCTTGACCACGCCCTCCAGCGCGTCGGCGTGCTTCTTCAGCATCCGGTCGAGGAACTTGCGGTCGGTCTTGGTCTTCACCCGCGGGGTCAGACAGCGCAGGGTCTCGCGGACATCCCCCCAGACCGCCAGGTCCAGCTGGGAGCGACGGCCCAGGTGTTCCGGACGCACATCGACCTGGACGATCTTCACGTCGGTCGGGAGGAAGGCGTTGTACGGGAAGTCGGTGCCGAGCAGGATCAGCAGGTCGCACTCGTTGGTCGCCTCGTACGCGGCACCGTAGCCGAGCAGACCGCTCATCCCGACGTCGTACGGGTTGTCGTACTGGATCCACTCCTTGCCGCGCAGCGCGTGGCCGACCGGGGCCTTCACCCGTTCGGCGAAGGCCATCACCTCCGCGTGGGCCCCGGCCGTGCCGCTGCCGCAGAACAATGTCACACGTTTCGCCGCGTCGACCATCCGGCAGAGCTCGTCGATCTCCTCGTCACCGGGCCGGACCGTCGGCCGCGAGGTGACCAGCGCGTGCTCGATCGACCGCTCCGGGGCGGGCTGGGCCGCAATGTCACCCGGCATCGTGACGACGCTGACACCGCCCCGGCCGATCGCGTGCTGGATGGCGGTCTGGAGCAGCCGCGGCATCTGCTGCGGATGGGAGATCATCTCGTTGTAGTGACTGCACTCCTGGAAGAGCAGCGCCGGATGGGTCTCCTGGAAGTAGCCGAGGCCGATCTCGCCCGACGGGATGTGCGAGGCGAGGGCCAGCACCGGGGCCATGGAGCGGTGGGCGTCGTAGAGGCCGTTGATGAGGTGCAGATTGCCGGGCCCGCACGATCCGGCACAGGCCGCCAGCGAACCGGTCACCTGGGCCTCGGCACCGGCGGCGAACGCGGCGGTCTCCTCGTGCCGGACCTGGACCCAGTCGATGGCCCGATTGCGCCGGATGGCGTCGACGACCGGGTTCAGGCTGTCGCCGACGACGCCGTACATCCGCTTCACGCCCGCCCGGACGAGGATGTCGACGAACTGCTCCGACACGTTCTGCTTGGCCATGGGTGCGTACCCTTTCCGCGCTGCGGCTTCCGGACTTCCGGTTCCATCAACCCATGGCGCGCGCGGTTACGCCTCCCAGACGCCCACGCCCGTACGGTCGCCGGAGTACCCCTTCACCCGGAGCTGGGTGTCCGCGAGGAAGGCGACGAGTCCCGGCGGGGACTTCGGGGCCCAGCGGGCGGCGAGCTCCTCGGCCAGGGCGGGCTCGCCGCTCAGCGGTCCGGCCAGTCCGGGGCTGCAGAGCAGCAGGATGTCCCCCGACCGGGCCACCGATCCCCGGAACCGGAACGGCTCACGGGGTGCCCCGGTGCCGGACGCGTCCCCGGGCCACGCCCGCTGGGCCTGCGGTTCGAGGTCCTGCCAGGCGCTGTCGCGCAGTCGCAGGAGCGCACCCGCGCCGACGCCGAAGAAGACGCGCGCACGGCAGTCGGGGTCGGCGGGCAGCAGCAGGCAGCGCAGGCTCGCGGTGTACCGCTCCGGCTCCTCCCCCAGCTCGGCGGCGCGGGCGCGCAGCTTTCCGTAGGTGCGGTCGGTGAGGCGGTTCAGACCGGACCTGAGGTCCTGGCCGCGGCCCGCCCGTATGTCCTCGGAAAGCCGGGCGTGGCTGCGGGCGACCGCCGCGCCGATCCAGCGGCAGGCGTCGGCCGCCGCGAGATGCGCCGGTCCGGTGGTGCGGGCCCCGGTGGCGACGGCGACCAGGACCAGGGCCTCCTCGTCGTCGCCGAAGCGCGCGGTGAGCAGTGCGTCGCGGCGGGGCTCGCCCCGGAACCGGGCGGCGTCCCCGCGTACGGAGGCGGCGCGCAGGGTGTAGGTGCCGTAGCGGGCGCCGTCGAGCGCGGTGTCGGCGACGAGTGCGTCCAGGCCGTCCGGGCCCGTGGCGGGCAGTGCGGTGGGTTCGGGGTCGTAGCGGGGCGGTCCGTCACTCATCTGGCCGGTCGGCCGGTGGGGCGGGGCCGTGGCACGGGGCCCGGCCCCAGGCTCTGCCGGTCCGGGCGCCGCCGCCTTCACGTCGGCCTGCGGGCCGAGCGGTCCGGGGCCGTCCGGGCTGACCGCGCCGGACGCCGAGTCGAAGCGGTCGTCGAGGGTGTCGGCCTTGTCGCCCGTTCCGGTGTCCCGGGCGTTCTCGTCGTACAGCCTGCGCCACCACGCGTCCTCGGCGGCGGGGCTCTCCCCCTGCTGGCTCATTCCCTTATTGTCGGCCGCCGGGGCTGCGGGAAAACGGCACATCGGGAAAAACGGCCGTGAACAGGGGTCCGCCGGCCGTCCCCACCCCCCACGGGAAGGACGCCCGGCGGACCCGGTCAGGGCGCGGTCAACGCACGGCGTACGCGTCGGTCACGGTCTGGAGGACGGAGTTGCCGTTGGCGTCCGTCAGTTCGGTCCTGAGCGTGACCGGCTTGCCCGCCGCGCCCGCGTGGTTCACGGTCGCGGTCCACCGGCCGTCGCGCTGCGCGGTGGTGGCCCCGGTCCAGGTCTCCCCGCCGTCGTAGGAGTACGAGACCTTGGCGCCGGTCAGCCTGCCCGGCGTGTATCCGGCGTGGCCGCTGACGCTCAGGCCGATGGTCTGGCCGTCCTTCGCCGCGAGGGTCTTGAGTCCGTCGGTGTCGAGGGCGTAGCCCGGGAAGAGCAGCGGGATGCCCTGCGAGTAGGCGTTCTCGTCGCGCTTCGAGCGGAACTTCCAGGTGGTCTCGGTGCTGGTGGACCGCTTCCACGCGGCCGCGGGCTGGCCGAACCGGCGGGTTTGCAGGGTGAGTTCGTAGGCGGCGTCCTCGGCCGGGACGGTGAACGCCCCGGACGGCCAGCCGGACTGGCCGATCACCTCACCGTTGCTGCTCAGGCTCAGGCTGCCCATGTCGCCGAAGGAGGCCTGGAGACCGGCGTGCTCGCTGTCGCTCCAGAAGCCCGGGGCGGCGCCGATCATGTTGTCCTGGCGCTCGGCGGCGAGCTGGAGGCTCCCGTCGGCGGCGCGCGGTGCGGCCGGGACCGGGATGCCCCGGTACCAGTTCTCGGTGCGCGCCGAGCCCGCCTTGTAGGTGCGCGGCTGATCGGTCATCAGCTCGCCCCAGGGGAAGCTGGAGGAGAGGTAGCGCACCCAGCCGGTGTCGCCCGCCGAGTAGTACTCGGTGCGCTTGCCGGGGGCGGCGACGACGTCGTTGGCGGCGGAGAACGTCGCGCCGTACGGCCGGTTGATGATCATCATGTCGGTGTAGTCGGCCTCGACGCCCATCGCCTCGTAGTTCGCGGTGACCTTGCCGAGCTTGGCGTCCCGGACCGTGTAGGTGCGGTCCGAGGTGACCGGACCGGTCTCGGGGAACGCGAGGCTGTAGACGTACGGGCTGACCGCGGTGGCCTTCCAGCGCAGTGTGACCGGGCCCTTCGCCAGGGCGGCCTTCAGCGCGGCGGCCTCGCCGGCCTCGACGCCGAGCACCGGCAGGTCGGGCCGGCCGTAGCCGACGGACGGCTTGTAGGGGCCCTCGGTGGCGTGGTGGGCGAGGACGGCCTTGGCGCCGGCGGCCCTGGCATCGCGTGCCCGGGTGTTCAGGGCGTCGTCGCCCGCGTCGATCAGGGCGATCTTCCCCAAGACGCCCGCGGCCTTCAGCTCCTCGGGGGTGCCCGTACCGGCGTCGGCGAGTGGGGCCTCGCCGGTGCCGTCGAGGTTGACGGAGCCGGTGCTCGCCGTCCTCGGGTGCAGGTCGGTGCCGCCGACGACCGAGAGCTTCTCGATCTGCGGGGCGTAGGCGCGCCAGAAGCTGGCGAACTCGAAGCCGCCGTCGCCCGCCCGGCCCTGGACGTCCGCCAGGTAGTGCTTGACGGCGGAACCGGCGGTGACCGAGCCCGCGTGCAGCCAGACGTCGTCCCAGGTACGGCCGAAGGCGAGCGTCGTGGAGCGGATCTCGGTGGCGTGGTCGGCGGTCTTCACCCGGACGGTGTGGGCCTTGCGGGCGTCCAGGACCAGGGTGGTGTCCTTGGTGAGGTTCAGCTGCGGCCGGGCGAGGTAGGCGACCGACTCGTCGAGGCGGCCGGTGGGGTCCGCCGGGTCCGGGGTCATGACGAAACTGGACACGAAGTACGCGCCGGGGCGCAGCCGGTAGACCTGGTCGGCGGCGCCGTCGTTGAAGCGGCGGTCACCGCTGGAGGTGTCGGTGCCGATGACGTCCAGCGAGGAGGAGCCCCCGGCGGACTGGCCGGCGCGGTCGACGAGCTTGACCCGCAGGGTGACGGTCTCAGCCTCCACGTACAGCGAGAACGGGGTGGAGACCGTGACGCCGCCGGGCCCGGTGGCGAGCACCCGTCCGGTGACGTCGCCGTACTGGGCGGCCTTCAGGTGCGCCGACGGGTCGATGGCCAGCGGGACCTCGACGGTGGCTCCGGCCGGGACGGTGACGCTGCTCGCGCCGAGCCGGGCGACGGCGGAGCGGACGGCCGAGCCGTCGTTGCCGGTGACGCCCTGGACCTTCAGCGACAGTCTGACCGGCTTGGTGCCGGAGTTGGTGTACGGGACGTCGACGGTGGTGCGGTCGCTCCGGTCCTGCGGCCACGCGTAGGTGCCGCCCTGGAGGGCGGGGGCACCTACGACGGTGGTGTCGATGGCGGCCTTGACGTCGAGGCGTCCGGCGCCGGTCTCGCGTACGTCCCCGGGGATGTCGCTCTTCGCGGACGAGACGAGCGCCGCCTTGATCTGCTGGGCGGTCCAGTCCGGGTGACGCTGTTTCACGACGGCGGCGGCGCCCGCGACATGGGGGGCCGCCATCGACGTACCGGACATCGTCCGGTACGCGTAGAGGCCCCGGCCACCGGCGGCCGCGGCCGAGATGGCGACGCCGGGGGCGGCGATCTCGGGCTTGAGGGTGTGCGAGCCGACGACGGGTCCGCGGCTGGAGAACCGCGCGGTGGTGTCGTCGCGGTCGACGGCGCCGACGGTCAGTACGCCCGGGGCGCAGCCCGGCGAGGAGACGGTGTTCAGCGTCGGGCCGGAGTTTCCGGCCGCGATCACGAACAGGGTGTCCTCGCTCCGCGCCAGCTTCTCGGCGGCCTGGCCCATCGGGTCGGTGCAGTCGGTCGGTTCCGGACTGCCGAGGCTCATCGAGACGACGTCGGCCTTCTGGTCGACGGCCCACTGCATACCGGCGATGATCCACGACTCGGCGCCGAGGCCGCTGTCGTTGAGGACCTTCCCGGCGAGCAGGTCGGCGCCGGGGGCGATGCCCTTCTTCCTGCCCCCGCTGGCCGCGCCGGAGCCGCCGACGGTGGAGATGGTGTGGGTGCCGTGGCCCTGCCGGTCGTCGGTGCTGTTGGAGTCGGTGAAGTTCTCCGAGGCGGTGACCCGGCCCTTGAGGTCGGGGTGTTCGGCGTCGACGCCGGTGTCGAGGACGGCGACCTTGGTGCCCCGGCCGTCGAATCCGGCGGCCCAGGCGAGGTCGGCGCCGACCTGCTTGGCCGACTGGTCGAGACTGGCGCGGACCTTGCGGTCGAGCCACAGCTTCTTCAGCCCGGAGGAGGCGGGGCCGCGGGCGCCGTCGCCCGCACCGGCTCCGGTGACGTCCGACCAGAAGTCGGCGGCCTTCGCCTTGTCCGCCTTGAGGGCGACTCCGTCGATGACGTCGAGGACGGGTCCGCGCTTCGCGCCGCGCGGGGTGGCCGACGCGGCGCGCGCCCTGCCCTTGCCGTACACGGCGATCAGCGGCAGCGACGTCGTGTGCGCGTCGTCGTAGCCCTGCCGGACGAGGCCGGTGACGTTGAAGAGTTCCCCGTCCACCGTTCCGGCGGCCAGCGCGGCTGCGGCCGACTCGGGGTAGACGTACAGGTCCTTGCCCGACTGCCGGGTCTGCACCAGCGGTACGGTTCCGTCCTCGCGCGGCAGCGCGGTGGCCGAGGCGGCCCCCGAACCGTCCGTGCGGACCAGCACCTTGTCGCCGGTGACCAGGGTCACGGTGACCGGTTCGGCCTTCTTCGCCGTGGCGGCGGCGCTGCCGGTCAGTGGTCTCCTGTCGGTCACGCCGTCCCGCGGTGCTGCCGCTGACGGTGCGATCGCGGTGACGGCCAGGACCGCGGCGGTGGCCGCTCCCAGCGCCGTACGCGATATCGGACGCATCGCTCTCCCCACTAGATTACGGAACCAACCTGCGCAAACCGCCGCCTTGCGACGGTTGTTGGTGCTGCGGTGGCGCCACATTGGCAGAGCGGCGGACGTTAAAGGGATGATGTGCACGGCGGGTTTACGCCGTGGCCGCTTTCCGCCACGACCGGGCACCCGACCACAGTGACCAGGTACGGAATCAATGTGTCCGGGAGGATCCGGGGATGCTGGGAGCCATAGGCCTCGACGACATACAGGAGTCGGCGTACCGCGCGCTCGTGACGGTGGGCGCCGCCGAGGTCTCCGATCTCGCGCACCGGCTGGCGCTTCCCGAGCCGGACACCGAACGCGCCCTGCGCAGACTGGAGCAGCACGGGCTGGCCGCCCAGTCCTCCGCGCGCCCGGGGCGCTGGGTGGCGGCACCGCCGGGGGTGGCGCTCGGGGCACTGCTGACCCAGCAGCGCCATCAGCTGGAGCAGGCCGAACTAGCGGCGGCGCTGCTCGCCGAGGAGTACCGCGCGGAGGCCGCCGCGCCCGCCGTCCACGACCTCGTCGAGGTGGTCACGGGCGCGAGCGCGGTGACGCACCGCTTCCACCAGTTGCAGCTGGGCGCGGCGAGCGAGGTGTGCGCCCTGGTCACCGGCAAGCCGATCGCGGTCAGCGGCATGGAGAACGAGTCCGAGGAGCAGGCCACGGCGCGCGGGGTCTCCTACCGGGTGGTGGTCGAGCGGGAACTGCTCTCGTCGCCGTACGGGATCATGGAGCTGTCGGCGGCGCTGAGCCGGAACGAGCAGTGCCGGGTGATCGACCGGGTGCCGACCAAACTGGTCATCGCCGACCGCACCCTCGCCATGGTCCCGCTGACCGGGCGCGGTGCGGAGCCCGCCGCCCTGGTGGTGCACTCCTCCGGGCTGCTGGAGTCGCTGATGGGGCTCTTCGAAGCGGTGTGGCGCGAGGCCATGCCGCTCAGGCTGGGCGAGAACGCCCTGCCCGCGGAGGAGGGCACCGGTCCCGACGCCGCCGATCTGGAGATCCTCTCGCTGCTGCTGGCCGGACTGACGGACGCGAGCGTGGCCAAGCAGCTGGAGCTGGGGCTGCGGACGGTGCAGCGGCGGGTGAAGGGCCTGATGGAGCTGACGGGCGTCTCGACCCGGCTGCAGCTGGGCTGGCACGCGTACGAACGGGGCTGGGTGTCCCGCACCCCGCGGGAGCGCTGACGGGCGCGACCGGCCGGACTCCGGCACGCTGGGCAGATGAGTGTGTGGCAACTCGTCGCCGTCGGCCTGGTCATGCTCCTCGGTCTGCTGGGCGTGCTGGTGCCGGGGGTGCCGGGCCAGGCGATCGTCTGGGCCGCCGTGCTGTGGTGGGCGCTGGCCGACACGACGCCGCTCGCCTGGGGCGTGCTCATCGGCGCGACGGCGGTGCTGCTGCTCGACCAGGCGCTGAAGCCGCTGCTGCCGCCGCGCCGCCCGCGCGAGACGGGGGCCCCGCGCCGCACGCTGCTGCTGGGCGGGGTCGCGGCGATCCTCGGCTTCTTCGTGGTGCCGGTGGTGGGCGCGGTCGCCGGGTACGTGGGGGCCATCTACGGGGCGGAGCGGCTGCGGCTGGGCAGCCGGGGCGCGGGCTGGACGTCGGTGCGCTCGGTGATGCGGGCGACCGGCTACTCGGTGCTCGTCGAGCTGTTCGCGTGCCTCCTGGTGGCGGGCGGCTGGCTGGGCGCGGTGATCTGGGGCTGAGCGTGCCCCAGCAGCTCCAGGTGGCGTGCCCCGTACGAGCGCCAGGGCCGCCAACGCTCCCCCTGCGGCCGGTGCTCCGGATCGACGTCGGGGTCACCGAGCGCCCGCATCCGGATGAGCGCCGCGTCCGCCGGGGTGATCCCGGGCAGTCGCAGCAGGGCCCGCTCGGCCTCCTCCCGGTCGGCCCCGGCGTCCAGCCGCACCTCCCCGTCGGCGAGGGCGGCGGCCAGCGCCCGTAGCCGCGGGTCCTCGGCGGCCTGGGCCAGCACGCCCGGCTCGGGAAACACATGCGTCAGCCCGCCGCAGGGCGCGTCCAGGACCTTCCCGTACGTCTCCACCAGCCGCTCGGCCACCTCCTCGCCCACCAGCGTCCGCACCGCGAACTCCTCCGGGTCCGCGGTGCCCGGCGAGCGCAGCCCCGGGCGGGCGGCCACCCCCGCCGCGAGCAGTGGATCGGCGGCCAGCCGCTCGTCGACGGCGCAGGGGTCGGCGTCCAGGTCGAAGAGGCGCCGCAGCCGCTGCACGGCCGTCGTCAGGTCCCGCAGGTCCGTGAGGTGGATCCGGGCTTCCAGCCAGGACCCGGCGGACCGCTCGTCGACGGCCACGACGCCCGACCCGTACGGCAGCCGCAGGGTGCGCCGGTACGTACGGGCGCCGCGTTCCCCGCCCATCTCCTCGATCCGCCCCACCATCGCACCGGCCAGCAGGTCGAAGACCTCCCCGGCCGCGTACGGTCCCCGGTGGGCCAGCCGCAGCGGAATCCCGGTGGTCCGCGCCTCACGGACCGCCGCGCCGAGCCCCGTCGCGGCCTCGGCCCGCAGCGCGCTGGGGGTCCGGGCGTAGATCTGCCGGACCGTGTCGTTGAACTGGCGCACACTGGCGAAGCCCGCCGCGAAGGCGATCTCGGTCACCGGCAGCCCGGTCGTCTGGAGCAGCACCCGGGCGGTGTGGGCCCGCTGGGCGCGGGCGAGCGCCACGGGGCCCGCGCCCAGCTCGGCGTTGAGCTGCCGCTGGACCTGCCGCGCGCTGTAGCCGAGCCGCTGGGCCAGACCGGGCACGCCCTCCCGGTCGACCACGCCGTCGCCGATCATCCGCACCGCCCGGCCCACCACATCGGCCCGGACGTTCCAGTCCGCCGAGCCGGGCACGGCATCCGGGCGGCAGCGGCGGCAGGCCCGGAAGCCGTGGCCCTGCGCGGCGGCGGCGGTCGGGAAGAAGCGGACGTTCTTCCGCTTGGGTGTGACGGCGGGGCAGCTCGGCCGACAGTAGATGCCGGTCGTTTCGACGGCGAAGAAGAACTCGCCGTCGAAACGGGCGTCGCGGCTGCTCACTGCCTCGTACCTGGTCCGTTCGTCCATCACACGGTCCAGTGTGCGGCACCTCCCGGCACCGCACCGGCGGATTTCGGACGCGGACCCGCGGCCGTGCGGACCGGGACGGCTACCGCAGCCGGCCGCGCTTCGCGTCCATGCCTGCCCGGCCCTCGGCGCCGCGGCGCTTCCAGTCGCGCAGCATCTCCGAGCGCAGCCGCGCGTCGGTCTTGGCCTCGATGCGCCGGTTCTCACGCATCAGCTTGCGGAAGCTGTCGAGGCGGCGCTCGTGCAGCGAGCCGTCCTCGATCGCGGCGAGCACCGCGCAGCCGGGCTCGGTCTCGTGGCCGCAGTCGTGGAACCGGCACCTCCCTGCCAGCTCCTCGATCTCGGAGAAGACCTGGCCGACCCCCGACGCCGCGTCCCAGAGCCCGACCCCGCGCAGCCCGGGAGTGTCGATCAGCACCCCGCCGGAGGGCAGGACGAGCAGGTTGCGGGTGGTGGTGGTGTGCCGCCCCTTGCCGTCGACGTCACGCGCGGCCTGCACCTCCATCACGTCCCGGCCGAGCAGCGTGTTGGCCAGCGTCGACTTGCCCGCCCCGGACGCGCCGAGCAGCACGCTCGTGCCGCCCGAGACGATGGCGGAGAAGACGTCGATGCCCTCTCCGGTGGCGGAGCTGACGGTCAGCACCTGCACACCGGGCGCGATGCCCTCGATGTCCTGGACGAGGTACGCCAGGGTCGCGGTGTCCGGTACGAGATCGGACTTGGTCAGCACCACGACCGGCTCGGCGGCGGCGCCGTCCCCGGCCCGGCCGTCGTCCCGCAGCAGGGCGTCACCGCTGGAGCTGGACATGGCGAGCGCCAGGAAGCGCTCCACCCGCCCGAGGTCGAAATCGACGGCGAGCGAGAGACAGATGACGATGTGGTCCACATTGGTGGCGAGCACCTGGCCCTCGGAGCGCTGCGAGGACGTCGAGCGGACGAAGGCGGTACGCCGCGGCAACAGCGTCCGTACGAACTGGGGATCGCCGTCGGGGTCGACGGCGACCCAGTCGCCCGTGCAGACGATCCGCATCGGATCGCGCGGGACGACGAAGGCGGTGTCGGCGCGGAGCGTGCCGTGCGGGGTGACGACGTCACACTGCCCGCGGTCCACCCGCACCACCCTCCCGGGCAGCAGCCCCTGTTCGGCGTACGGCGCGAAGGTGTCCGCCCACGCGTCGTCCCAGCCGTACGGGGCCAGCGGATGTGCGGACGGGGCCTGCGAGGAGAGAGCGGAGGAAGAAACGGAGAACGGAGAAGACAAGGGAGACCCTTCAAAGGGTGGTCCCGGCAACGCGCACACGGGCGCGCAGAGTTACGAGTAGGTCAGCCGGCGACCACGGGGGTGGGCATGATGCACATCCGGTTGCGGGCAGCGCCCGTCGCAGCGACAGTCATCACAGTCCTCACCTCCTGGTTCACGCACGGGACCGACGGCGGTGTTCGATCCCGCCGTCCGGTAACGAGGCAAACCATAGCCCGCGGCCGTCCGTCGGCTCAACACATTTACGCACGGCCCGAAACGGAGACGATCGAAGCCGCCCACGCCGTGGATATACCCCTATCTCCCTCGATCAGGTGATAGGGGTGCACAACAGCCTGTTCATGGCGGTTAGGGTGCCGGACATGACCTCACCCCAGACCTCCACCGGCACGTTCACCCCGGCCCAGTTGGGCACGATCACCCTGATCGGGTGGAGCGGCGCACATCCCGCCGACGGCAGCGATGTCGCCTTCCTCCTCATCTACTCGCTGGGCGACGGCGCGGACGGACCGGCCGTCTCGGAGGCCGCCATGCGCGCGTCGCTGGAGCGCACCGGACTGCCGGTCGGATCCGCCCCGGTGTACGCCGCGGAGCAGCCCTCCCTCCCGGTGAAGCTGCTCGTCCAGGCCGGACAGGCGGTGCTGACGCTGCCTCACTTCACGGCCCAGTACCCCGCACCGCCGGAGTGGCTGGCCGCGGCCGCCGCCCGGGGCGAGGTGCACGCGATGTTCGCCACCCGCCCGTGGCCGCAGGGGGCGCCGGGCCGCCCGGTGAGCGAGGAGCAGCTGCGGTTCTTCGCGGCCGACCCGGAGGTCATCACGACCGCCGCGCACTGCGTGCTCCCGGTCCGCAGCCTGGGCTGACCGCTCTCCCCGGCCCGCCGCCCGGTACGCCGGATGCCCACCGCCCCCGTGGCGCGGTGGGCATCCTCGTACGCGAAGCCCTGGGGCGATGCCCCGGATCGTGCTGTTCCCGCCGTGCGGCGGTGCGGGCGGCCTCGGGGAGAACCCCGGAGCCGCCCGCACCTGTGGCACGTCAGTTGTTGGCGACGCCGTTGCCCGAGAGCACCGGGATGCCTTCCACCAGGTGCGAGAGCGGCTCGTCGCCCTTGGCCTGGGTGGAGTTCTCGGTGCACTGCTGGTTCTGCGGCGAGGACAGAACGTTGACGTCCTGAACCGCGATCGGCACCAGGAGACCGATGAGGGATCCGGCGTTCACCTTGGCCGGCAGGCCGACACAGACCTTGTTCAGGGTGCCCTGAATGAGCTGGGCCTGCGGGCTGCCGTCGCCGTGGGTCGCGGCGTTGCCGAACGCGTCGACGGCGCCGTTGCCGCTGGCCGACGTGGTGCCTCCCTCATTGCCGATCGCCATGGCCGCGGGGGCCGCGACGGCGGACAGGCCGACCAGGGACACGGCCACTGCCGCGCCGGCCATCATCTTCTTCATCACGCTTCACCTTTCGGAGCGTCCCGTTGTGGAACGTACTGATCAACCCGCTACGGAACCGTCGGTTCCGCAGTACCACCCAAAAGTGTTCGATCCGGCATGAGTTCGACTGCCGCCCCTCAGCCGTCGACGGCCTCACCGGAGGTGCGGGCCGCCGGAATTCGGGCCCGGGGTCTGCCGGGGTCCGCCGGGGACACCGGATCCGGACTGCCGTGGGCCGCCCGCCATTCGGCGAGCAGCCGGTCGTAGATGGGTGTGCCGTCCTGCGCGTGCCACTGCCGACCGCGGGGGTGCTGACTGTCGTACTGGTCCATGTCCGGCCCCTACCCGCTACAGCGGCCGGTGTCCGCCGGTACTACGGCAACCGGCCCAGTCCACCCGCCCCTTCGGGGGGTCGCCGTATCCCGGACACACCGATGGGGCCGACGCATCCGGACGGCCGGGGAACGGCCGTGGGAGATGTGCCGACCCCACGGGCGGGTCGGGTCCTGCGTGCGGACGGGCGGGGATGTGCCCGTGCACGCTCCCGGCCGACACAGGACGACCGGCGAGGAGCGTGGGGGCGGGACAGCCTTAGTTGTTGGCGACGCCGTTGCCGGAGAGGACCGGGATGTTGTCCAGGATGTGCGACAGCGGCTCGTCGCCCTTGGCCTGGGTGGAGTTCTCGGTGCACTGCTGGTTCTGCGGCGAGGACAGGACGTTGAGGTCCTGGACCGAGATCGGGATCAGGCCGAGCACCGAGCCGACGTTGGCCTTGGCCGGCAGCGCGATGCAGGGCTTGTTGAGCGAGCCCTGGATGAGCGCGATCTGCGGGCTCATGTTGCCGTAGGTGGCGGAGTTGCCGTACGACTGCACGGCGTCGTTGCCGCTGAGCGAGGTGGTGCCGCCCTCGTTGCCGACGGCCATGGCCTGCGGGGCGATCGCGGCGGAGACGCCGACGAGCGAGGCAGCGACGGCTGCCGAGGCCATAATCTTCTTGATCATGAAATAGCCCTTCTGGAATTTCTCTGTTGCCCGCCTGTCCGGAGCGACCTGATCAACTCGCGGCAACGGGGATGGTTGTGCCGATTCACTCGAACGGTGCTGCCCTGCCCGGCCGTACGCCGGGGTCGGGGCGCCGGAGGAACACGAGGGGCGGGGCGTCGACGGGAGATCGTCGGAAAAGCAGCCCGGAGTCCGGGTTCAGCCGCCGATCGGCAGGCCGCCGAGGAGCGGGGCCGCGGCCTTGGCCGCACCGGTGGCCTGCTCGGCCAGCTTGGTGACGGTACCGTTCCTCTTCATCGCGTCCGCGGTCCGGCCGACCGTGTCGACGACCGGGTCCACGGCCCGCGGGGCGCTCTCCACCACCTGGTTGATGCCCCCGTTGAGGCTGAGGTTGGGGGCCGTGGCGTTGGTGACGGCGAGGGCGGGAGCAGCCGTGCCGAGAGCAACCACGGAACCGGCAACGAACGCAGCGGTCTTCGCGTACTTCATCTTGGGGTTCCTTTCTGCAGCGGCATCCGTTTCGGTCGCGCACCGCGCCGCACGGGCCTTCTGTGGCCGTGCCTTCCGCCGCTTTCACCCTGGGTAACGATGCGGCCGCGGCACGGCAACTGGGCGTGGCGGTGATTTCCGCGGGTCCATCCGTTCGAAGGGCCACGGCGCGAAGCGGGGCAAGGGGAAGGCCCCGGAGCGCGCCGAAGCGCGTTCCGGGGCCTTCCTCGGTCGCAGACGTCCGGCCGACGGGGCCGGGAGGTCAGGCGTTGACGCAGGTGTTCCCGAAGGTGGGGTTGAGCAGACCGATCACGTCGATCGTGTTGCCGCAGAGGTTGAGCGGGATGTGGATCGGAACCTGGATGACGTTGCCCGAAATCACGCCCGGGGAGTAGGCGGCGCCGCCCGCGGCACCGGAGTCGGCGAACGCGGGCGCGGCGGAGCCCACCGCCATCAGGGTTCCGGCGGCGAGGGCGGCAACCTTGGTGTACTTCACTGTGTTCCCTTTCTTCGACGGAGTCCGAAGCGGCCACGTCTTTCGTGCCGCACGAGTGCGCTACTCATCACTCGTAACTCCGCCGCTTTCATTCGTAACGATTTAGGACCGTAGGCGAAACTCGTAGAGCAGAAGATCTTCAAAAGATCGCCCGGATGACGCAACATCGATCGCCCGATACCACGGGTAAGGTATTCCGAATATCGGATGCGTTCACGTCGGCGCGTGACAGCGACAGGCCCGAACCGCGCGGAGGAGGAACCGGCGGCTCGGGCCTGTCGTTACGGCTGGATCAGGTGCGGATCAGCTGTTGCCCGCGCCGTTGCCGGAGAGGATCGGGATGCTGTCCAGGATGTGCGACAGCGGCTCGTCACCCTTGGCCTGGGTGGAGTTCTCGGTGCACTGCTGGTTCTGCGGCGAGGACAGAACGTTGACGTCCTGGACCGCGATCGGGATCGCGCCGATGAGCGAACCGGCGTTGACCTTGAGCGGCAGGCCGATGCAGGGCTTGTTCAGGCTGCCCTGGACGAGGCTGAACTGCGGGCTGCCATCGCCCTGGGTCTCCTGGTTGCCGAAGACCTGCGAGGCTCCGTTGCCGGAGAGCGAAGTCGTGCCGCTCTCGTCGCCGATGGCCATGGCCTGCGTCGCGCCCAGACCGAGGATGGAGGCGGCAACGGCACCCGTCGCCAGAACCTTCTTGATCACGTTTAGCCCTTCTCGTACTGGATGCCCCGTACCGGAGCGCCCTGCCCAACTCGGGACCTGGCGTTTGGTTCTCTCGATTCACCCGAATGTCAGCGGCATACGTACAGCAGTACGAAAAACACTCCAGCTGCTCATCGGTACTCCATTCGCGTGGTCACAAAATTTCCACGGCTTTGCGAGTTTCCTGAACAAATTATTCTCGTTATCTATGTACCAGGCGCGTATTTCGGACGCTTGACCGAAGGAAGCAGGACCCCCTCCCGTGGAGAACGTTTCTTCATGGTCTCTGCGCTTTCCGGAAGCGCCGCTTGCCGGGTCACCCACGGGCACCTCCGGGTGCTTTCCCGGCGACATCTGTACGGGCCTGATGAACGAACTGCGAGCCCCGTCTCGCACGGAATGTCCCAGGAAGGGCAATCGATGCACAAAGCCTTGAGTAAGAGCGTGCTCGTCGCGGCAGCAGCGTCAGGACTGCTGGCCATGACCGGCGGGTACGCGTTCGCGGACGCCGCCGCCGACGGCACGGCCGTCGGTTCGCCCGGCGTCGGCTCGGGCAACACCGTGCAGGTGCCGGTGCACGTGCCGGTCAATGTATGCGGCAACACCGTCGATGTGGTCGGCCTCCTGAACCCCGCGTTCGGCAACAAGTGCGCGAACGTGGGCGGTCATGGCGGCGGCGGGGGCCAGGGGGCGAGCGCGGAAGGTGCCGCGGTCGGCTCCCCCGGTGTGCTCTCCGGCAATGTGGTGCAGGTCCCGGTGGATGTGCCGGTCAACGCCTGCGGCAACAGCGTGAACGTCATCGGTGCGCTGAACCCGGCGGGCGGCAACACCTGCGCCAACGTGTCCGGCGGCCACGAGGCCCCGCCCCCGGTGCACCCCCCGCACGAGCCCCCGCACAAGCCCCCGGTCCACCCGCCGCACCACCCGCCGAAGCCGCACAAGCCGCCGAAGCCCCACAAGCCGGACTGCCCGCCGGAGCACCACAAGCCGCCGGTCCACCACGAGCCCCCCAAGCCCCACAAGCCCGACTGCCCGCCGGAGCAGCACAAGCCGCCGAAGCCCCACAAGCCGGACTGCCCGCCGGAGCACCACAAGCCGCCGGTCCACCACGAGCCCCCCAAGCCCCACAAGCCGGACTGCCCGCCGGAGCAGCACAAGCCGCCGGTCCACCACACTCCGGACTCGCACACGCCGCCGGAGCTGGCGCACACCGGAGCCGACGAGAACCTGGGCATGGCCGGTGGCGCCGCCGCTGCCATGGTGCTCGGCGGGGGCCTGCTGGTCCGCCGTACCCGTACCTCGAAGAACTGACTGAACGGGTCGGCCGATAGGCCGACCGCATGAAAGGGCGGCGGTCCGTCGCGCAGCCGGGGCTGGGCCGACCGCCCCCCCCCCGCGGGGTTGGGGCCCCGTGCAGAGTCTCGGGCGGGCGCCGGCGCCCGGGGGCCGCCCACCAACCGG